>NZ_JCBANN010000040.1:0-49889 GCF_059761975.1 Achromobacter sp. 46006 | reverse complement strand
CCGCTCGACGCGGGCTTTTTTCGTGGCGCAGGCGCGGGGTCAGCCGCCCTGCAACACGCCGGCCTCGACCAGGGCGTCCGACAGGCGGATGTAGCGATCCACCGAGATGTCCTCGGCGCGCGCGGTGGGCGCGATGTCCAGCGCCTCCCAGGGCACTTGCTGCGCCCAGTCGGCCAGCACCCGGCGCAGCATCTTGCGGCGCTGCGAGAAGGCGCGCGCCACCACGGTCTCGAAGGCGCGCTCGCTGACCGGGCGCAGGCGCTCGGCCGGCAAGGGCACCATGCGCACGATGGCCGACACCACCTTGGGCGGCGGATCGAACGCTTCGGGCGGCACGTCGAACAGCTTGTGCATGCGATACCGCGCTTGCAGCATCACCGACAGGCGGCTGAAATCGCCGCTGCCCGGCTGCGCGACCATGCGGTCGATCACTTCCCGCTGCAGCATGAAATGCTGGTCGCGGACATGATCGGCCCAGGCCATCAGGTGGAACAGCAGCGGGCTGGAGATGTTGTAGGGCAGGTTGCCCACCACCCGCAACCCGGCGCCGAACTGCGAAAAATCCACCGTCAGCGCGTCGGCCTCGACCACGGTCAGGCGGCCGGCCTCGAACTGCTTGCGCAGGCGCGCCGCCAGATCGCGGTCGATCTCGACCGCGATCAGGTGATCGAGCCGCTCGAGCAACGGCCGCGTCAGCGCCGACAGGCCCGGACCGATCTCGACCACGGTATCGCCACGGGCGGGGTTGACCGCCCGCACGATCGATTCGACCACGCTCTCGTCGGTCAGGAAGTTCTGGCCAAAGCGCTTGCGCGCCTGGTGTTGAGACATGAAAAACCCGGGCTGTAATCAGCGGTTGTTCTGGTTGATACGGTCCTGCTTCTCCAGCCGGTTGTCCACGTACGCTTGGGCACGCAGTTGATCCAGCCAGTCCTCGAAAGCGGGTTGGGCGCGGCGCTCGAACAGGGTCTGGCGAGCTTTCATGCGGGCCAGGTCATCGGTGGCGTCATGCTGACGGCGCGCTTCGACCTGGATCAGGTGCCAGCCAAACGGCGTCTGGATGGGTTGGCTGATCTCGCCCGGCTTGAGCGCGTTCATGGCGGCCTCGAACGGCGGCACGGTTTCGCCGGGGTTGAGCCAGCCCAGGTCGCCGCCCTGCGGCGCGGTTGCGTCCTGCGAGTACTGGCGCGCCATGTCGGCGAACTTGGCATCGCCGGCCACCAGGCGCTGGCGCACCTGCTCCAGGCGCTGGCGGGCCTGCGCATCGCTCATGACGGTGGAGGTCTTGATCAGGATGTGACGCGCATGCGTCTGCATCACTTCCACCGGTCCCTGCTGCGCCTGGGGCTGCGGTTGCGGCTGGGGCGCCTGCGCGGGCACCGGCGCGCGCGCGGTGCGCCCTGGCGCCGGCTGGGCGGTGCCGCGATCCATCACCTTGAGGATGTGGAAACCGTTGCCGCTCTGCAGCAGGCCGCTGACCTGGCCTTTCTGCAGGTTGGCGATGGCCTTGGCGAACAGATCGGGCCAGCCATCCAGTGGACGCACGCCCATGACGCCGCCTTGCAGGGCTTCGGGGCCATCGGAATTGGCGGCGGCCAGGCTGGCGAAGTCATCGCCGCGCTTGACCCGCGCCAGCAAGTCCTCGGCCTTGCGGCGCAACGCGGCCAACTGCTCGGGCGACGACCCTTCCGGCACGCGCACCAGGATCTGGGCAACGGCATAGAGCATCGGGCCGGCCGCGGCGGCCTGCTCGGGCGCGGCCTCGGGCTGCGGTTGCGGTTGGGCGCGCTGGGCCGCGGCGGCGAAGGCCGGGTTGCGGCGCTGGTCCTTGAGGAACGCGTCGACCTCGGCGTCCGAAATGACGATGGTGGAATCCACCGCGCGCTGGCGCAGGCGATCCAGGCGGATCTCATCCTTCAGCGACTTGCGGTAGTTGTCCCAGGTAACGCCGGATTTCTCGATCTCCTGGCGCAGTTGCGCCACGCTGATCTTGTTGCGGCCGGCGATGGTGGTGATGGCCTGGTCGACCTGGGCATCGTCGACGCGGATGCCGAGGCGGTCGGCCTCATGGCGCTGCACGCGCTCCATGATGAGGCGTTGCAGCACCTGGTGCTGCAAGGTCTTGTCGTCGGGCACCTGGATGCCGCGCGCCTTCAGTTCGCCGGCGATGCGCGTCGAGGCGTCGCGCAGCTCGCGCAGGGTGATCACATCCTTGTCGACCACGGCGGCGATGCCGTCGACGAACTGCTCCCCGGCGGGCGCCGGCGCGCCTTTCTGCGCGGCGGGTGCGCTCCTGGCACCCTTGCCGTTCGGCTCCGCCGCATGCGCGGCCGGGAAAGCGGCGCAAATGGCCAGCAAGAGCGCGTTGCCGGCAAAGCGGCGCAAAGAGTGCAACCTACGCATCATTCATACCTTTCAAATGTGGTCCCGGTGGGCACAGGCGGGGTAATGCGCGAGTAACCGGGGATACTTCTGTTCAGCAGGTTCATCGGATCGGTCCCGAGGGAACCCAGTCCGGTCAGTTCCAGCTGGAAGAACAAGGCCGTGTTGGCATCGGTGGCGGACACGGCATAGCGCTGGAACACCATCCGGCCGACCCAGCAGCAGTCGCCCTTGTATTCGAGGCCGGCGATGGCCTGCGTGATGCGGGGCGAGTCGTTGGTGCCGCTGACCGTGCTCGACGGGCCATTGCGCAGCGAATAATCGATACGGCCCACGCCGTACCAGCGCTTGGTGAAGGGCCACTGCACGGCCAGGCTGATCTGGTTCTGGCCCTGCGGCTGGTACTGCACCCCAGCCTGCGGATCGCGCTGGTAACGATAGGCCAGCGCCACGGTCGTCAGGCGCTGCGGCGACCAGCGGCCGCTCAGCAACGCGCGCGACCAGCGATTGTCGTAAGGGTTGTACTGGGCTGCCGCGTCGGTGCTGAAGGTGTCGGTCAACGCGGCGCTGGCGCCCACCAGGAAATCGGAACGCACATTCTCGCGCGGCGTCTCGCCCGGCAGCGTCACCTGCTGGTCGGCGAAATACAGGCGCTGCGCCACCGCCAGCGAGGCGCGCTCGAAGCCGGTCGAGGCGTCGAGCCAACGCGTGGTCAGCGCGGCAGTCAGTTGGTTGGCATTGGAAATACGGTCCCAGCCGCCCGAATAGATGTTTTCCTCGAAGGCCTGCGAGAAGCTGAAGTCGGACAGCGAAGTATCGTAGACCGGGATCTTGGATTGGTCGCGGTACGGAACGCGCAGGTAATACAGGCGCGGCTCCAGGGTCTGGATCGACGACTTGCCGAACAGTGTGGTGTCGCGCTCGAAGATCAGCCCGGCATCCAGCGACATGATGGGCACCGTGCGCGACTGCGAACGCGGGTAGCCGAACGCGGTGCCGGCATTGGCCGTGCCCGAATTCAGGCCGAGCCAGTCGCCGTTGTACCAATTGGTCTGGTACTGGGTGTAGTTGACCCCGGCCTTGGGAATCAGGAACCACCCCGGACGGACGATGGGGTAAGACACCGTCGGATAGGTCTGGAAGCGGTCGCCATTGGGACCATTGCGATTGCCCAGGAACAGCGGCTTGCTGAAACGCACCGCCGTCGAGGTCCAGTCCACATCGAAACCGCCCCAGTCGTAGCGGGCGCCGCGCAGGTACAGTTCGGGCTGCTTGTCGTAGGGCGGCGTCAGCAGCGCGTCCGGATCCTGCAGCGTCTGGTACTTGTACACCTGCGCATAGGCGCTCCAGTAGGTCGACGACCAGCCCACCCTCGCCCGCTGCGGCAGATAGGTGGTGGATGCCTGGTTCAGGCCCAATTGGGAGATGTCGCGGAAGTAATCGTTGTCCGAGACCTTGGCCACGTCCCAATCGGCATAGAAGCCGTTGCCGAACAACTGCTGGTGGCGCCACCAGTACATCCAGCGGTCCTGGCCAGTGACGTTGTCGTTCGGCAGATAGGCACCGTAGATGCTGCCGGCATAGCTCGATCCCAGGTAGCGGAACTCACCGCCCAGTTGCAGGCCGCGCTTGGAAAAGTAGCGAGGCTGCAGGGTCGCGTCGTAATTCGGCGCAATGTTCAGGTAGTAAGGTATCGAGAAATCGAACCCGCCCTTGCTGGTGGTGCCGTAGGTCGGCATCAGGAAACCCGACTTGCGCTCTTTCTTGACCGGGAAGGTCATGTAGGGCGAGGCCAGGATCGGCACGTCCTTGAAATACAACACGCCGTTGCGGGCCACCCCTTCGTTTTCGTCGAAGTCGATGTCGACCGTTTTGGCCTTGATGTACCAGGACGGCGTCTCGCACGAGCAGCCGCTGTACGTGACGGTGTGCAGCCGCATCTGCGACTTGCTGAAGATGTCGGCCTTTTCGGCCACGGCGAAGCCGCCGGTGGCGCCCAGCCAGAAGCTCGGCTTCTCGACTTCGCCGGAATACTTGTCGACGTTGAACTTGGCGTTCGGCCCGGTGACCAGGGTGCCGTCGCGCATCATGCGCGCATTGCCCTGCACGTCGACCTCGCCGGTGTCCTTGCGGTAATTGATGCGGTCGCCCTTGATCACGCCGTCGATACGGCGCACCTGGGCCGCGCCGGTCAGGGTCAGGTCGGAATCCGGATCACCCTCGATGGTGTCCGCTTCCATATAGGCGGGGATGTTGCCGTCCGGCAGGCGGTGCATCCGCAGGCCGGGAGACGTGCGCAGCTCGGGGGCCGCGGTGATCGACGTCGACGAGGGAGCCGAACCCTGGCTGCCCTGGGCCTGAACGGCCCCGGCGACGCTGATAGCAGATAGGATCAACCACCGAACCTTGCGCACGAGTGAAAACAGCCCTTTTTTGACGATGGGGGAACCAGGCAAAGGCGCCTGGAAAGGGCCAATGCTAACGGAAACGAGCCGGTATTATAGAGAAGCCGCGCCCAACGCCCAGCCTTATGTGCGCGTGCCCCATTTTTCCGCAATATTGCTCTTCTGACACGGATCTTCCTTGAAAAACGATCACGACCCCCGCCTGGAGCAGATCCGCGCCTGGCTGCAAGGCTTGCCCGCGGCCCTGGGCCTGGCGCTGGACACGCTGCGCCCCGCGTCCGCCGATGCCAGTTTCCGCCGCTATTTCCGCCTGGACGCCGCCGGCCGCACCCTGATTGTGATGGACGCCCCGCCGCAACATGAGGACTGCCGTCCCTTCCTGCATGTGGGCCAGTTGCTGCGCGACGCCGGCCTGAACGTGCCCGCCGTCATCGAGCAGGACCTGGGCCAGGGGCTGCTGCTGCTGTCGGACCTGGGCGAGCAGACCTACTACCAGCGCATCCAGGACGGCGTGGACGATGCCCGCCTGCAATCGATGTACCGCGACGCCCTGGCGGCGCTGGTGCGCCTGCAGCAGGCCCGCACCACCGGCCTGGCCACCTATGACACCTCGCGGCTGGCCGAAGAGCTCAAGCTGTTCCCCGAGTGGTACGTGCAAAAGCATCACGGCGCCACGATCGACGACAAGACCGCGCAGGCCCTGGAGAAGATCTTCGCCCTGCTGTCGGCCAGCAATGGCGGCCAGCCCACCGTGCTGGTCCACCGCGACTACCATTCGCCCAACCTGATGGTCTGCGACCAGCCGCAGTATGGCCCCAACCCCGGGGTGATCGACTTCCAGGATGCCCTGGCCGGCCCCATCACCTACGACCTGGCTTCGCTGGTTACCGATGCCCGCACCACCTGGGAAGAGCCGCAGCAGCTTGACTGGGCCATCCGCTACTGGGAAATGGCGCGCGCGGCCGGCCTGCCGGTCGACGCCGACTTCGCCGAGTTCCACCGCGCCTACGAATGGATGGGCCTGCAGCGCAATCTGCGGATCCTGGGCGTGTTCGCGCGCCTGAACCACCGCGACGGCAAGGCCCACTACCTGGCCCACATGCCACGGGTGAATGCCTACGTGCGCCAGGTGGCGCAGCGCTACGGCGTCTTCACGCCCTTGCTGCGCCTGCTGGACAAGCTCGACGACCGCCAGGTCAGCGTCGGATACACCTTCTGATGCGCGCCATGATCCTCGCCGCCGGCCGCGGCGAACGCATGCGCCCGCTGACCGACCGCCTGCCCAAGCCGCTGCTGCCGGTGGGCGGCAAGCCGCTGATCGCCTGGCATCTCGAACGGCTGGCCGCGGCCGGCTTCCAGGAGGTGGTCATCAACCATGCCTGGCTCGGCCACGAGATCGAACGCGCCCTGGGCGACGGCTCCGCCTTCGGCCTGCGGCTGCGCTATTCCGCCGAAGGCACGGCCCTGGAAACCGCCGGCGGCATCGCCCAGGCCCTGCCGCAGCTCGGTCAGGCCCCCTTCCTGGTGATCAACGGCGACGTCTGGTGCGACTGGGATCCGGCCGCCGCCAGCCAGGAGGCGGCGCGGCTGCCCGCCGGCGGCGCCTGGCTGCTGCTGGTCGACAATCCGCCTCAGCACCCGGCGGGCGATTTCACCCTGCACCGCGACGGCCGGGTCGACGCCGACGGCGAGCCGCGTTTGACCTTCTCCGGCATCGGCGTCTACCATCCCATGCTATTCGCGGGCGTGGCCCGCGGCACGGCCGCCCGGCTGGCGCCGCTGTTGCGGCAGGCCATGCAACAGAACCGCGTGCGCGGCGCGCGCCACACCGGCCGCTGGGTCGATGTCGGCACCCCCCAGCGGCTCGCCGACCTCGATGCCGAACTGGGTTCCGGCCTGGCCTGAGGCCGGGCCGATGCCCACATATTTCACAATATCAAGGTGCGCAACCAGGCTTGTCCGCGCGCCCAACGCGCCCGGTTAACCGGGTATTCTCAGACGCTTTGGCCAGTGCGCGCGGCGCGCGGCCAGGCAATACCAAAGGACGTTTTCTAGGAATGGGGATGTTTGGCAGATCACAACGGGCCGTATTCAAGCCCTCCGTATACCAACCGGGCCAACGTACGCGCCGCATGCCGCGCTGGCTCGTCCTGCTGCTGGTGGGCATCGCCCTGGGCGCGGGGGGCGTGCTCTTCCTGCAGACCAACTACGGCCCGCAACGGCTGACCGTGGAGCAATCCGAACAACTGCACACCGAACTGAGCGCCTCCAAGCTGGAGAACCAGCGCCTGCAGAGCCAGCTCGAAGAGGCGACCCAGCAGCGCGACGCCAACAAGGCCGGCCATGAAAAACTCACCGCCGACCTGGCGGACGCCCGCGCCAAGCTGGAAACCCTGAACAAGGAACTGGTGCTGTTCCAGGACGCCATGCCGCCCGACCCCCGCGGCGGCAACCTGGGCATCCGTTCGGCCACCTTCAAGCGCCAGCCGGGCCTGCTCGATTACCAGGTGCTGGTCATGCGCGAAGACCGCAGCGCGCCGGCCTTCAAGGGCACCCTCACCTTCGCGATCGAAGGCAGCTACTCCAATGGCCGCGCCGCCACCGTCACGCCGGACGGCCCGGCCCTCGATGTCGACCGCTACGATTACGCCCTGGGCCAACTCAAGCTTCCCGATGGCTTCACCCCAAGAGTGGTGGTGCTGCGCGTCATGGACGGCAATCAGAAGCAGCAAGCCATGCGCATCTACAACGTGCGCAACTGAGCGGCGCCGCCGCCCGAAGACCCGCCGGCATCGGCGGGTTTTTTTTGTCTTCGCGAAATGGTTGCGCACACAACCAACAGGGCGATATAGTTGCGTAAACAACCAATCCCGGAGACAGCATGACACCGCCTTCCCGCGTGCCCGTCCTGATAGTCGGCGGCGGTCCGGTCGGGCTCACCCTGGCCGCGCTGCTGGCACGCTACGGCATTGCCTCGCTCACGCTGGAGGCCGACGACGGCTATTGCAGCGGCAGCCGCGCCATCTGCATCTCGCGCCGCTCGCAGGAAATCCTGGCCTGGACCGGCGCCGACGCGGCGCTCACCGCCACCGGCCTGCCCTGGACCGGCGGCCGCAGTTACTACCGAGACCGCGAAGTGCTGCGCTTCGACATGCCGCACGATCCGCTCCAGCGCTTCGCCCCCATGGTCAATATCCAGCAGTACTTCGTCGAGGAATACGCCCACCAGGCCATGCTGCGCCAACCGGGCCAGGCGGCGCTGCAATGGTCCGCCCGCGCGGTCGCGGTGACACCGCAGGCGGATGGCGCGCGGGTCGAGGCGGAGATCGACGGACAGCGCCACGCTATCCAGGCCGACTGGCTGGTGGCCTGCGATGGCGGCCGCAGCAGTGTGCGCGAGGCGCTGGGCCTGAAGCTCGAAGGCATGCAGTACGAAGGCCGCTACGTCATCGTCGATATCGAGCAGGCCTCCAGTCGCCCGGTCGAACGGCTGGCCTGGTTCGACCCGCCTTCCAACCCCGGCTCGACCCTGCTGATGCATCGTCAGCCCGGCAATGTGTGGCGGGTCGACTACCAGATCCGCGACGACGAGGACGCGGCCGAGGCCGTCAAACCCGAAAACGTGCTGCCGCGGGTGCAGAGCCATCTGGACATGATCGGCGAGACGGCGCCCTGGAAGCCGTTGTGGATCTCGCTGTACAGCGCCAAGTGCCTGACGCTGGAACGCTACCGCCACGGGCGGGTGCTGTTCGCCGGCGACGCCGCCCACCTGGTGCCGATCTTCGGCGTGCGCGGCCTGAACTCGGGACTGGATGACGCCGGCAACCTGGCATGGAAACTTGCCTGGGTGCTGCGCGGGCAAGCGCGGCCCGGGCTGCTCGACAGCTACAGCGACGAGCGCGTCCACGCCACCCGCCAGAACCTGGCCTACGGCGCCAAAAGCACCGAATTCATGGCGCCGCCGGATTACGGCTTCGGCCTGATGCGCGAAGCCGCCTTGCGGCTGGCGCTGACGGACGAGCGCGTGCGCCCGCTGATCAATCCGCGCCAATCGGCGCCTATCGCCTACGACGGATCGCCCTTGAACCTGGCCGATGGCGCGCCGGGCCAGTCCGCCGGCGCCGCTCCCGGCCAGCCGGCGCCCGACCTGCTGCTGGCCGACGCCGACGCGGCCCCGTGCTATCTCAGCGCCTGCTTCGGCCGGGGCTTCGTGCTGCTGGCCAGCGCGCCCGGCGCCGCGCAGGCCCAATGCCTGCAGGCGCTTGCCGACGCCACCCTGACCGCGCCGGAACCGCTGCGGCTGCTGCCCGTCGGTGGCGCGGCGCCCCACGCCTGGGAGGATCCCCACGGCCATCTGCGCGACCGCTTCGGCGCGCGGCCCGGCAGCGTATACCTGCTGCGCCCCGATGGCTACGTGCTGGGCCGCTGGGACCAGCCCGACGAATTCGTCCTGCGCGCCGCCCTGGCGCCCTATTACCCGATGATCCTTGCCACTGTGCCGGAGCCCCACGCATGAGCAACGATGAACTGGATCAGGTCTATACCCGCATGGCGCAGGCCCTGACGCGCATCGGTCCGGCCCAGGCGCCGCTGTTCCTGTCGATCCTGGGCCTGGCCGCGCTGGCGCGGCTGCCGGATGCCGCGACCGCCAGCGCCCTGCTGGCACAGGCCGAAGCGGCCAGCGCCGCCCCTGTGGCACACTACCCCGCCCCCACCGCCGACCACCCGACGTGACTTCGCCCGCCCTCGAACGCTTCCTGACCTACCGCCTGCACACGATCAACAAGATCACGGATCGGGACACCAATCGCGCCTATCTGCGGGACTGCGGCATCCCGCTGGGCGAAGCGCGCTGCCTGGCCGCCATCGGCCGCTATGCGCCCCTGTCGGTCAACGATCTGGCCCTGGCGGCCAACCTGAACAAAGGCCAGGCCAGCCGCTCGGCGCAGGCGCTGGTCGAGCGCGGGCTGATAGAAAAAAAGGAGTCGGCCGCCGACGGCCGCGGCGTCGTGCTGTCGCCCACCGCCGCCGGCCAGGCGCAGTACCGGCGCATCATGGACCTGATCGCGCGCCGCAATGAGGAAATCTTCGCTTGCCTGAGCGCTGACGAGCAGCGCCAGCTGGGCGACATGCTCGACCGCCTGATCGCCCATCAGCGGGGCTGACCGGCTCCCCACGGCGTCCAGCTAGCCCGCCGCCTTCGGCGCGGTGGCGCCGAGTTGCGCCGCCACTTCGTCCATGAACTGCGCCATGCGCACGTCCAGTTCGGTCACCCCGCCGGCATCATGCGTGGTCAGCATCACGTCGACCCGGTTGTAGACATTGGTCCATTCGGGATGGTGGTTCAGCTTCTCGGCGAACATCGCCACCCGCGCCATGAAGCCGAACGCGGCGTTGAAATTGGCGAAGCGAAAGCGCTTTTCGATGGCATCGCGCATGGCGACGGCCTGCCAGCCCGGCAGGGCCGCCAGCGCAATGTCGGTACCGATGCGCGCTGGGGGAAACATACTCATGACGAACTCCAGGAAAGGCCCGCGGCGCACGCCGCCAGGGCGGGGCGGGCCAGTGGCCAACCGGCGCGCAGAATGCGCGCGGCCGCCATGACGGGCTCCGGCCGCTACTGCCTGACCGCGTACAGGTAGATCTCGACGCGGCGGTTGAGCGCGCGGCCCTCGGCGGTGGCATTGTCGCCGATCGGATCGCTTGGCCCGCGCCCTTCGACGGACAGGCGCGTCGCCGCCACGCCCTGCTTGGCCAGGTAGTCGGTGACGCTGCGCGCGCGGTTCACCGACAGCGTCTGGTTGTGCGCCAGTGCGCCCGTGCTGTCGGTATGCCCCACCACCTTGGCGCGCAGCTCGGGATGCTGGTTGAGCGCGCGCGCCACGCTGTCCAGCACCGGCAACAGCGCCGGCTTGAGCGCGGTCTTGTCGGTGTCGAAGGACACATTGCTGGGGATGTTGACCTTCAGGCTGCCATCCGGCATTTCGACCACGTCAATACCCAGCGAAGTCGCTCCCGATCGCTGCACGTCGTCCTTCACCACCTTCCAGTTGTAGCCGATCAGGCCGCCGGCCACCGCGCCGATGCCAGCCCCCACGGCGGCGCCCGTGCCATGGCCGATCAGGGCGCCGATGCCGGCCCCCACTGCCGCCCCCGCACCCGTCCCCACCGCGGTATTGGTCTGTTGCTGGGTGGCGCACCCCGCCACCAGGGCTCCTGCAGCCGCGACTACAACGATACGCTTGAGCATGGTTCTCGAGTACATGACAACCTCCACGATCCTGTCGGTGCGCCGGCACCATGCCGGCGGAATCATGTTACGCCCTGGGCCGCCCGCCATGTCAGCCGGACGCGCGCAACAGTTTGTACCAGCCGGCCGGCAATCCGCCGCCTCCAAGCCGGGGCCGTTTATTTGCATTTGCAATTACATCGCCTGCCGATACAATCTGCCAACCGTACGATTGCAATTGCAATTAAATAGTCCCGGACTTTCGCGCGGCGCCGTCGAAAGCCCCCCGTACCGCACCACAGGAACCTGCAACATGCGTCTTTTGCACATCGTGTCTTCGCCCCGCGGCCCCCGCTCGGCCTCGTTCGCCATCACCAATGCCTTTCTCCAGGCCTATGCCAAGGCCTGCCCGGCCCTGGAGGTCGACACCCTGGACCTTTGGCGGGCCGACTTGCCCGAATTCGACGCCCGCGCCATCGGCGCCAAGTACAAGGCCGTCGCCAACCTGCCGCTGGACGACGCCGAAGCCGCCGCCTGGACGCGGATCACCGACCTGGCCCGGCGCTTCCAGCAGGCGGACCGGATCGTGGTCGGCGTACCGATGTGGAATTTCGGCCTGCCCTACAAGCTCAAGCAACTCATCGACCTGGTCAGCCAGCGCGGCCTGTTGTTCAGCTTCGACGGACAGGACTATGGCCCGTTGCTCCGGATTCCGCGCGCGCTGGTGGTCCACGTACGCGGCCAGAGCCACGATCCGGCCGCCGCCCCGGCCAACCCCGGCTTTGCGCACCAGGCCGACTATCTCGATTTCTGGCTCGGATTCATCGGCGTCCAGGAGGTTCGCCGGGTCATGGTGGAACACACCTGGGACGGGCGGGCCGTCCAGGCCATCGAACAGGCCAAGGCCCGCGCCGTTGCACTGGCGCGGGATTTCTAGCGCCCGCGGTTACATCCGCGCGCTCACAACCGGCCGGGCCGATTTCGGCCAATCCTGTTGTTGCGGCGCCGCGGTCGGCGCCCCCGCGCGCGTCAGCCGCGCCTGCCGAACAGCAGCGCCAACCCGAACAGCGCCCCCAGCCCGCCGACGGCGGCCAGCGATAGCGACGGCTCGCGCAGGTTCAGCGCCATGACCGCGGCCGCCGCCCCCACCGCGGTGATGCACAGGCCCACCAGGCGTCCGCCCGTGGAGCCATAGAAATGCGTGCGCCGCGCCGCCGCGGTGCCGGCCGGCTGGCGCTTCTGCCATGCCGCCAAGGCCTGCTCGAACTCGCGCAGCAGGCGTTCGCGGCTGGGCAGGTCCGCCGCGCTGACCAGCAGCGTCGGCAGGCCGGGACGGACCAGCTTCAGATAATCGTCCGTGCCCCAACTGGACAGATCGGCGAAGGCGACCGGTGCGCGGCGCGAAAACTCCAGCCCCTCGGCCGTCACCCTGACGGCGTTGCGCGTGGGAAAGCCCCTGAACGCCACCAACGGCGGCACCAGCAAGCCCAGCGCCGCCAGCGTAGCCGCCAGGCCGAGCGGCCCGCGGTTGAACACCACCAGCATGAAACTGCCCACCGCCAGGGCGAACGCCAGCGGCACCGACAACTGGTGCCATCGGGTATAGACCGATGCCTGGATCCCTCCGTTGCTATTCATGCTTGAACCTTGTCAGTCATTCGCTTTCACGAGGTTTGAGCCATTGCCCGCCGTCGGCACCGAACGGATGTCGGGCATGCGATCTGGGTCGGGCCAGAATTCCACCTTGATGATCGCTTCCTGGAAGATATCGTCATCGACCAGCACTTCGGTGCGCAGGATCGCGCAGCCGTTGCTCACATGAAACTGTACAGACTCCTCCCAAGGCTTGGCCGTGAACTCGATCGACTGGCTGCGATCCTTACGTATCCAGCGCCAGGCATCCGCCCACCCCGGGCGGGAGCTCATGTTGTCGACGTATTTGTCGATACGATCGAACGTGGTCTCCTCAGACGGCAGGCTCTCTACCATCTGCGCATTGGACGGGCCGCGCGGCTGCAACTCCGGATCCGCCGAATGCAGCGACCCCTTGCTTGACACCACCGCGCTGCCGCGCTGCCCGACCAGTTTGAGGCTATACGCATAGTCGCTGTGTTCAGAATAGCCCGGCATGACAACTTCCAGCACCAGGCGATCCCGGCCGAAGATCTCTCCATCCCAGAGCCCCTTCCAGTCCAGCGTCACGCGCACTCCGAACACGGCCCGGTTGAACGCATCCAGTTCCTCTTCCCGCGATGCGTAAAGCGTGCGGTCTTCCACATCCGCAAACTCCCCGGAGCGCATGCAGCAGCGCGTGAACCAGATCTCCAGCTCGCTGTCCTTGGCGCTGTCGCCCCAGAATTTGAAGTACAGCCCGGCCGCCAGCAGGCAAAGGCCCAGCGCTATCCAGCCCCATACGGGAATCCCCAGCAACACGGTGCCGCCGCTGGTCAGGCCAACCATGGCGCCGCCAAAGCCTCCCGCGCCCGCCACCACGCCGGCCGTGCTGAAAGCCCCGCCAAGCGAAATCAGGGACGCGGCGACACCGGTGAGCCCGGACAGCAACAGGAACACGGACGAGGTCGCATAGGCGCCGCCCGCCTCGTAGTTCTTTACATCGTATTGATCGATGGCGCTGAGCGCGTTGTTGGCCCCGTCGACAAAGGTGGCCGCCGCCGCGAACACCGCGCCCGCCGTGCGCACAGCCGTCAGGCGCATGTTCAGCGTCAGATTCATGGTGAAGGCCGTATTGCTGGCCACGCGCGCGCCGATCCCGCCCGCCGTCACTTCGATCGCCACGCTGCCCACGCCCAGCACCCCCGAGGTGATGCCGAACCAGGCCTTGCGCGCGGCCTTGGCGTCGTGGATGACTTGCGCCTCGCGCAGATCCGTGACCGACGAATAGAGCGCCACCAGCGTCAACACGCCCGTCGCGCCGGCATTGGCCCCGTCCTTGCTCTTGGCCCACTTGACCAGGCCCGCCAGCGGCGACATGGTGGGCGCGGGCAGGGCCAGCACCGGGGTTGGCGCCGGCAACGACAAATGCGGCGAGCCACCGCCAGGCCGAGGACGCGCCGTGGGCGCCGCGTTCAATTGCGCGTCGACTTCCTCGGGAATGATGTAGTTGAGCGTGACCGGCGTGGAGCGCTCCGCCTGGGTGCCTACCCAGCCGGACTGCATCTGCGTGCTCGCAGAGATGCCGCCCCCGCCCACGGTCAACGATACCTGCTTCGGCTCCCAGACGATCTGGTGCATGTCCGCGATCATCCGGGGCAGCGTGGTGGTGTGCGTGCGCACGGCCACCACGATGTTCATGCGCGCCGACATCGTCAGCGTGACGCGCGCCGCGACGCGTTCGGCGATGGGATCGCCCGACAAGGTCAGCCGCAGCAATTGCGTCGCCATGAAACGGCCGATCGCCGCGCCCGCCGCCCGCATCGGCGGCAGTTGGCCCTTGGCCGCCCGCGCCTTGAGCCAATCGTTGTAGTTCTTGACCATCCTGCGGACGTTGGCGACCTGCTTGGAAATGACCTTGCCTTTGGCCTCGCGGTCCAGGAAGCCCAGCAGCTCACCGTCGTTCGCCGCCAGCGCGCGCCAGATCGCCGCATAGGTGCTGTCGCTGTCTTCGTCCTTCAACGAATCGTCGATGGCCTTGTGCTCGCTTTCGACCGCGCCCGCGCCATCCACGCACAGCGCCATGTCTTCTTCCAGCCGCTCACCGGCGGCCGCGTCCTTGGGGGAGTAGGCCTTGAGCGCCAGCCAGAACGTATCGCGGCCATACCACCACGCCCAGTCCTTGCCCGCCGCCTCGATCTTCTCGCGCATGCGGGCGATGGCGGCCTTGTTGTCGCTGAGCGTCTTGGCCACCTTGCCGGTGTCGACCCGTTCGCGCAGGCGCCGGATCTCGTCGCCGCTGGAGCCCATCTGCTTTTGCAGGCCATCGATGATCTGCGCCACGCCCACTTCGCGCAGGCGTGTCGGGTCGAGATGGTGCTCGGCCAGTTCGCCCATGCATTTGTTGCGCCAGGTCGACACATCCGCCAGCACGCCCACGGGATCGCGCAACGCCAGCACCACGCCGCCCTTGGGCGTCATCTGCCGCATCTTGGCCGCAACCGCCGCGCCCTGCCCGCCAAATACGCTTACGGCCGGCGCCAGGGTGTTGGCGAACAGGGTGGCGGCCCCCGCCGCATCGCGGAACTCGATCGCGTGGCTGGCCAGGTTGGCGCCGTCTTCGGCCACGCGATAGCCGGTCTCGGGCTTGGGATGCCCCCCCGCCCACACCGCCTTGGCGTCCAGCTCCACCATGATCTTCTTGCGCCAGCGCTCGTTGCGCGTCAGGTCGCGGCGGATATCGCGCGTCCACCAGACGCGCGAATAGCCCACCCACACGGTGCGCGATGCGTTGGCGGGCGCTTCGACATTGATCAGCGTGGATTCCAGGCCGTGCCCTTCCCGCGTGCAGGTGAATGTCGGCTGCTCGGACGGGCGGTTATCGTCGTCGACCGGCACCTCTTTCATCTGGCCCGTGGCCGTCGCCGCGAACGCGCGCCAGCCATAGCTGCGGCGCGGGTCCCAGATATACACGTACCCGGCCGTGATCGCGCGCAGCATATACGCGCCCTGGCGCATGGTCTCGTAATACAGCTCCGGGTCCATGTACACGCCGTCGGGCAGGTCGTTCTTGCCGCCCGGCACGTACGCGATCCGCATCGGCAGGATGGGCAGCCCCGGCCGGCCGCAGAACTTGCCCTTGCAGGGCAGCGCGTCGTAGTCAGTCGTCATGCTTGCAGCTCCTCCCGTGCCCGCGCCTCTTGCGCGAACACCCGCCAATCCTCGTCGTCCATGTCTTCGGCGGCGCGGTAGAGGCGGCCGCCTTCCTCGCGCACTTCGCGCAACAGGGCCTCGAACGAAGGCGCGCGCTCCAGCGGCGCTGCCAGGCGCACGCGCCAGGCGGCGAACAGCGCCACGTCCTCGTCATCGTCGATGCCACAGCCGGCGCCCGCATCCAGCGCGCGCCGCACCGCCTCCAGCGCTGGCGAGCCATAGCGCAGGCCGTCCGCGTTCAACCGTTGCAGCACCGCGTTGACGCGGCCCAGCCGCGCCAGGCGCGGCCAGTCGGGCGTGACGGTCTGCATCGGGCCGGGCGTATCCGGCAGCGCCTGCCACTGGCCGAACCCGTCCAGGCTCATCCAAGTCGCGCCCGGTATCCATGAGCCCGGCGCCGCGCCGGCGTACAGTTCGGCCTGGAATTGCGTGGTGCGCGGATCCCAGAAACGCAGGATGCGCACGCGCCCCTGCGCATCGCGCAGGCGCGCCCGCTGAATCAGGCGCTGCGCGACTTCCGCCAGCGGCAGATCCGTCGCCAGCCAGGCCGACATCGAGCGCGCCCGCCTGGCGGCCGGCGCCGGACGCACGGCTTCATCCACGGCCAGCCGCAGGCTGGCGTTGACCAGGCGCTCGTGGCGCTCTTCATCCGGCACTTCGGCCAGGTACAGGGGCGGCGCGGTCGCGCCCTGCGAAATCAGGTCGACTGCGCGGCGCGCCAGGCCGGCCGATTCAATCGCCCCGGCCAGCGGATCGGCCAGGGTCGAATCACACAGCAGCAGCACGCGTCGGCTGGCGCGTGCGTCCAGCACCGCGCGCAGGCCCGCGATGGCGCGCTCGACGCAGGCTTCGGCGCCGGCCGTCCAGTAATCGGGGTGGCGTTGCGTCACGTCCATCGTCATGCCGCCAACGCGCCGCTGCCGGCCGCGTCTTCGAGCGCCGCGGCGCAGCCTTCCAGATCGCCCTGCGGCGGCTGCGCCGGCCCGGCGCCGCTCTGCGGCCCAACCCAGTTGTGCACACCCGCCTTCAGTTCCACCTTGCCAGGCGCATGCAGTTGAATGCCACCCCCCTCGATACGCATATACGCGCCGGCGGCGGTGGCCAGGACCTTGCGGGCCGCGTTCACGTCCACCGCCCCCTGCGCCGACACCAGCGTCACCGCCTTCTCCGCCGCCAGTCGCATGCGCGCCTTATGGCTGTGCAGCCGCAACTTCCCACCCGCCGCATGCAGCCGGATGCCTTGCTCGTCCACCGCCCGGCCGTCGCCGCCCAGGCCCTTGGTGAACAGCACCACCCCTTGCGCCACGCACATCGACAGGTGCGCACCGGCGGCCCAATTCACGTCCGGAGCCACCTGGCACAAGGTTGCCCCGGCCACCGTGTAGGCATTGCGCGGCGTGTACTGGCCGATCCCCTTGGGCGCGCTTACCTGGATGTGCGGCACGGTGTAGGCGGGCACACGGGTCTGCGCCTCGGCCTGCGAACCTTCGAGAATCCCGCGCACCGCGTCCAGTTCATTCAGGGCGCGCGGCTTGTCCGCGTCGCCGGGAAGCCCCGCTTGCTGACGGCCGGCGCTGGCGGACAATTCGCCGGCTTGTCCGATGGCGCTTTCCATCAGCTTGATGGCCTCTTCGCTGTCCAGCAGGCCGCCGGCCGCGTCCTCGCGCTTGTCGGCGCTGATCAGCAGGCCGGCTCCGGCCCGCAACGCCAGCGCCTCGCTGGTGGCGAGCTCGGCGCCATGGCCCAGATCCGACAGCCGTTCGTTGTCGCGCTGCTGCTTCAGGTGTCCCAGATTCAACCGCGCCTCGGCCTGCGAGGTGGATGCCGTCAACCTCGCTTGCCCCGGCGTATCGTCCTGCACCAACTGGTTGTAGCCGCCCATGCCCTGCCCGCTCGCGGCCAGCGCCTGGGTCTTGAAGCCCGACATCACCACGTTGTGCGCATGCCCCGCCTCGCTGCCCGCGAACCAGGCCGGGGCGTTGCCGGTGGCCTTGGCCGCGCCGCCCTGCACCTGATTGTTGGCGGCGTTGTCGGCGCCTGCGCCGTTATACAGCGCGCCCACCACGACAGGCCGGTCGATATCGCCATGCAGGAACTGCACCAGCACTTCCTGCCCCAGTCGAGGCACGAAATGTCCGCCCCAGTCCGATCCGGCCACCGGCTCGGCCACGCGCACCCAGGTCCCCAGGGCCTCGCTGGCCGGCGCATTGTCGTCGCCGGCCGGATGGCCCTGGCGGTTGCTCGACGCGCTGCCGCGCTGCCAATGGAACTGGATCTTGATGCGATGGTCGCGATCGGTATGCACAGGATCGCCGGCGCCCACCACCAGCGCGGTCTGCGCGCCATGAACGGTGGGGCGTGGATGCAGCCGCGCGCCGTAGCCGTCGCGCGTGGCGGGCCGGTATTCGAGCGTGGCGGCAATGGCCTCGAAGCGATTGCGGTAGAAGTCCGTCCCGCCGTCGCCGGCACCGCCCGCCGCTCCCAGGGCCTGCGCCACGGCCCGGCCCAGGCTTTCGTCGAAATTGTTGCGGGCCTCGTGGCCAATGCCGATCACCACGAACTCCGCGCCCGCGTCTTGCGACGGCCCCCAGTGCCCCGTCAGGGTGAAGCGCTGCCCCGGCGCCAGGGTCCGCGCGGTGCCCTCGCCTTCATAGCGCGACTGGCGCACGCGTTGCGCCGCCAGCGCGTTGTGCGCCAGTCGCTCGCCTTGCGCGCCATCCTCGAACAGATACTGTCCGGGGTAATCCGAGTCGACCAGCTCCATCGCATTGGCGAACGTGTCCTCGACCTGGGCGCTGGCCTGGCGCGCCTGCCTGGCGCGGTAGTCCCAGGTGGCCAGGCGCACGCCGTTGGTGCGCCACGCGCGGCCCTGGCGCCAGGCCTGGATCGAGTCCTGCGCCTCGGTGGCGTCGGCGCGCTGGAACGGAATGCTGTCCTGCGGACCCGCGGCGAATGCGCCGTTATGGTCCGCGATGACCAGGGTATGGGTGCCGGGGCCGTCCTCGCTGCCCTCGTGCTCGACCCAATAGAACAGCCCTTCTTCGGCCAGCAGCCGCTCCACGAAGGCGTAGTCGGTTTCGCGGTACTGGATCGTCAGGCTGCGCTTGGCATAGGCTTCGCGATCCTTCACTTCCCAGCGCCATTGGGGCGCCAGCGCCCCCTGGCCCTGGTAGTCGCCAAACACGCTGTCGACGATGTCGATCACTGACATATCCTGGAACGCATAGCTGTCGCGACGCTGGCGCAGCAGTGCCAGCCATGGTTCGATGCGCAGGCGGTAACGGGCAAAGCCGCCATTGGCGCCTTCGAAGCGCGCCTCGGTCACCAGCCCGCACCAGACGCGGTGTTCATCACGTCCCAGCGCCGTCTGCAGCTTCACCTGCGCGGCCTGGCCGATCAGCGACTTCAGTGGAATGTGCGCATCGTCGGACAGGGCGTCCAGGTGCAGCACGAAACCACCGTCGCTAAGCTGTTCCGTGCCATGCAGCCGCTCCGCCAGCAATCTGTCCGGCCCCAGCGGCGTGGCCAGGTCCAGCAGGCGGTCGGCCTGGGTGAAGCCTGCGCCCAACAGGCTGGCGGCGGCGGATTCAAGAGCCATGTCGGCGTCTCCTCTCGTCAGCTCATCCGGAACCGGAACTCGCCATTCTTGCCCGCGCTTACGCGGACCCTGGCGATGCCTTCACCCTGTGCCATGCGGCCGAGCACCTGCTCGGCGATCTCCGGCAGCAGGGCGCCGTTCAGGATATGGTCCACGTTGCGCGCGCCCGTATCCACCTCGGTGCAGCGCGCCAGCACGGCTTCCACCAGCGCCTCGTCCCATTCGAACACGGCGCGGTGCGTGGCCTGGACGCGGCGGGCGATGCGCCCGAGCTTCAGGCCGATGATGTGCGCCAGCGCGTCGTCATCCACCGGAAAATACGGAATCGTCTTCATGCGCCCCAGGAACGCGGGCTTGAAGGCCTTGTACAGTTGCGGCGCCAGCAGCTCCGACAGTTGCTCGGGCGACGGGCGCTCGGCGGCCGGCTTGTTCAGGCAGGCCTGCATGATGGCGCCGGACCCGACATTGGACGTCAGGATGATCAGCGTGTTGCGAAAATCGATCTCGCGCCCTTCCGCGTCGTCCATCACGCCCTTGTCGAACACCTGGAAGAACAGCTCCAGCACATCGGGATGGGCCTTCTCGATTTCGTCCAGCAGCACCACGCTGTAGGGCTGGCGGCGCACCGCCTCGGTCAGCACGCCTCCCTCGCCATAGCCCACGTAGCCGGGCGGCGAGCCCTTCAGGCCGGAGATGCTGTGGGCCTCCTGGTATTCGCTCATGTTGATCGTGACCAGCTTGCGCTCGCCGCCGTAGAGAATGTCGGCCAGCGCCAGCGCGGTCTCGGTCTTGCCCACCCCCGACGGCCCCACGAACAGGAATACGCCCTTGGGCTTGTCCGGATCCTCCAGGCCGGCGCGGGCCGTGCGTACGCGCTGCGCAATGGCGTGCAGCGCGTGATCCTGGCCGATGACGCGCTCGGCCAGCAGCGGTTGCAATTGCAGCACGGTGCGGATCTCGTCGTTCACCATGCGGCCCAGCGGAATCCCGGTCCAGGCCGCGATGATCTCGGCCACGATCTGCCCATCCACGCACGCCGGCACCAGCGGCTGTTCGCCCTGCAAGGCGCGCAATTCGTCCATCAGGCCCGCCAGGCGTTGCTGCTCGGGCGTCAGCGGCGCGGGCGCCGCCTTGCGCCGGTTCGCGCCGGCCACGGGCGCCTTGTCCGCCGCGGCTCCCGGGTCCTGCGCCTGGCCGGCAGCGGCTTCCAGCTCGGCGCGCAAGGCATGAATCCTTTCGACCAGCTCGGTTTCGGCCGCGTGGCGGCCTTCGGCCTCGGCCAGCGCCGCCTCCTCCGCCGCGATCTCCGCGTCCAGTTCTCCCAGCCGCGCCTGCGGGCCACCGGTGGCGGCTTCTCGCCGCAGCGCCTCCCGCTCGGTGCGCAGCCGCGCCAGGCGCTGGCGCGCATCGTCGATCAGCGCCGGCGTGGCGCTGCGGCCCAGCGCCACGCGCGCGCAGGCAGTATCCAGCACGCTGACGGCCTTGTCGGGCAATTGACGGCCGGTGATGTAGCGGTGCGACAGCCGCGCCGCCGCGACAATGGCCTCGTCCAGGATGCGCACGCCGAAATGGCGCTCCATCAAGGGCGCCATGCCACGCAGCATCGACGCCGCCAACGCTTCGTCCGGCTCCTCGACCTTGACGACCTGGAAGCGGCGCGCCAGCGCGGCGTCTTTCTCGAAGTACTTTTTGTACTCGCTCCAGGTGGTGGCGGCGATGGTGCGCAGCTCGCCGCGCGCCAGGGCGGGCTTGAGCAGGTTGGCGGCATCGTTCTGGCCGGCCTGCCCGCCCGCGCCGATCATCGTGTGCGCCTCGTCGATGAACAGGATGATCGGCGACGGGCTCTGCTTGACCTCATCGATCACATTCTTCAACCGGTTCTCGAACTCGCCCTTGACGCTGGCGCCCGCCTGCAGCAGGCCCAGGTCCAGCACCCGCAGCGTCACGCCGGCCAGGGCCGGCGGCACGTCGCCCGCGACGATCCGCAGCGCCAGCCCCTCGACCACCGCGGTCTTGCCCACGCCCGCCTCCCCCGTCAGGATGGGGTTGTTCTGGCGCCGCCGCGTCAGGATATCGATCATCTGGCGGATCTCGGCATCGCGGCCGATCACCGGATCGATCCGGCCTTCGCGCGCGCGCTCGGTGAGGTTGGTGGTGTACTGGTCCAGCGCCGGCGTCTGTGACAGGGACGGCGCGGGTTGCCCGGCGCCGTCCTGAGCCGCAGCGCCATCGGCAAAGCCCACCGCCTGCCCCGCCTCTTCCGAGCCCTGCGTCAGCGCGGCGAAATCATGCTTGAGCTCGTCCAGCCGGAACGACTCGAACAACGGCGAACCGCGGCGCGCCAACTGCGCCAGGTCGGGCTCCGTCAACAGCGCCAGCAGCAGATGCCCCGAGCGGATGCGGGTAGTCTGCGTATCCAGCGATGCGATCAACCAGGCGTGCTCGAACAATTTCGGCAAATGCGCCGAGAACACGGGTGTGCGCGTATTGCCATTCTTGAAGCGGCCGATCTCGGCCTTCAGGTCGGCCTCCAGCGCATCGGTGTGGATGTGGCAGCGCCGCGCGATCATGCAGACATCGCTGGCCGGCTTTTCCAGCAGCGCCAGGAACAGATGTTCCAGGTCCACCTCGTAGTGGCCTTGCGCCATGCACAGGCTGGCCGCGCGTTCGGCGGCCTGGCGGCAGGTCTGGTTCAACTTCCCGATCAAGGTCTTCAACGGTGTGGCCATGGATCTCTATGTTTTTATGGGTCAATGAATGGTGTGCAATTCGTAGCTGGCATCGTCGCGATCCTGCGCCGCCGGCCCGCTGCACAGGAACGAATTCCAGCCCAGCCGTACCTGGCCGCCCTCGCCCAACTGGCTGGGCGTGACGCTCTCGCGCGCCAGCACCAAACGCACCTCGTATTCGAAGGTCATGCCACCGAACATCGTCAGCAGCTTCTCGAGCGCCTGCGCCCGCTCGCCGCCCGGCAGGAAATCGGCGAACGCCTGGCCCGACAACGGACCGATCCACAGGCGGATGCGCAGGTCGCGCTGCCAGATGCGGTCGCCCGCCAGCGCGGACACGCCCAATACTGCGCCCGGCTGGCCCAACTGCGTGCGGTTCTGCGGCGGCACGTCATACCAGCGGCCCACGAACTGCTCCACCCGCAGCGGCACGCCGAAATAATCCTGCAATACTCGCTGCAGGAAAGGCGCCGACACCGGCCGCTGGCGCGCCGCCGCGGCGTAGTGGGCCACCGACTCGTCGAACACCCGGCCGGCGCCGTTGTGCAAGCGGTCGCGCAGCGCCGGATGGCCGAGGCCGCCCAGGGACAGCAACAGCGGCAGGTAATGATGGTCCTGTTCGGCTTCATGCCGCAGCGACATGCGGTACTTCTTCCAGGCGGCGTAGAACAGCGCCGCCGCCCGGTTCGAGAAGATGTCGAAGAAGGCGCGCGCGCCCCGGTCGCGCCGCAGGCTTTCCCGTTGCGCCAGCATCTCGGAATAATGCAGCGGCAGCGCGCCCTGGCCGCCCAGCAGTCCGAAGAAGGCCGGCGTCACGTCCACGCGGCCCAGCCGCCCTTCGGCCACGGCGGCCCGGCGCGCCGCCTCGTCGGCCAGCGCCTCGCCGTTCTTGTCGTACGCCACGGCGTCGACGATTTCGCTGGGCGGAAAGCCCAGCCCGGGCGCATTGGGAAAGCGCAGGTGCACCGGCACGGGGTGGCGGGTCGCGCCCCGCTCCTGGCGCGAGAAGCACTGCTCCAGCAGCCGCACCGCCTGGAAAAACTTGAAGCGCTGCGGCTCTGCCAGCAGCGCTTCCATCACGCTAGTATGGCGTCGCCGTTGCATGGGGGGCATCGTAGTAATTCCTCCGCGCCGCGGCGCGACAACACAACCAATTGCACGAAACTGTTGGCGTGCACGTACAAGCCAAAGAACCGGTTGATGACCGCCACGAAGGTATGCAGGCTCGTGCCCACGAAGTGGTCTTCGTTGACCGTCAGCCGGATCTCGATGCCGCGCACGAAGGTGGCGAAAGGCTCGCCCGGCAGCCAGTGCGTGGCCGGCTTGTAGTCCAGGCCGACCAGGCCTTCGATCTGGCGCGCCGCCACCGCCGACCCCGACAGGTCGTACAGCCGCAGGGTTTCCTTCAAGGCTGGCAGCCCGCTCTGCACCAGCGACAGGTGGTTCAGCGCCAGGTGCGAAATCAGCCGCCAATGCGCCGCGCGCCCCTGCTGGAACCGGTGCGAATGGGTCGGCCGGCGCAGCATACGGATGGCGCGGGCGACAGTGCCGCCCTCCAGGAACAGGTCGCCGCCCGCCTGCCCCACCGCGATCTGCGCTGGCAGATCGCGATTGGTGCAAGTCAGGTCCAGGCTCAGGGTTTCGGTCTGCGGCACCGACGGATCGAAATCGATATCCACGATCGAAATCTCGGTCTCGTATCCCGGGCTGCGCTGCGCCATGGCGGCATCGCGCCGCATCGTCCAGTAGTGGCCGGCGGACTCCGGCGACTCGCCATGATGCAGCGAGTAGAAGGGCCGGAAATCCACCACCGCGTCGCCCTGGGCGTTCTGCCTTACCTGGCGCACCCGGTCGATGGAATAGACCTCGTATCCATACGCGCGCCGCGCATCGGCCACCACGGGATACGACTCGGCCGCGTGCGTCACGCGGATCGGGTCGGCGCGCTGGCTGAACAGATTCACCACCGGCGTGCAGCCCAGCCGCAGATTGTCGGCCGATGTCGACTCCAGCAACCGTGCGGTGTTGGAATCGGCGCGCAGCCCGCTCACCGGCAGGTGCAGCGTGAACTGGCGCGCGCTGCCCAGGTAGGGGCGCAGCGCCGCCAGGTCGATGTCGACGAAATTGAATTTCTCGGCAAAGACAAAATACTCGGCCAGCAGGCGATAGGCCGGGTGCGAACTGGCCGGGAAGTCGATCAGCGCATCTTCCTCGGCCAAGCCGACCTGCGCCAGCGGAATCGCCGGCAAGCGCTCCCAGCGCCCCGGTTGCAGCTCGACGTAGGCCGCGGCCGCGCGCAGGAACAAGGCATCGCGCAGCGCCGCCACGAACGACGGCTCGCCATGCAGATAAAGGCGCAGCCGGTCGACGCCCGGCATGCCGAAATGCGAGTTCTCGCCCAGGCATCCGAGCGTGACCGAGAAGCGGCCGGTGACGCCGGCCGGCAGCTTGGCCGTGGCCGGGGCATTGGCGCTGGACACAAACCCCGCTCGCTGTACCTCGATGGGGGCCAGCGTAACCTCATAGGCCGTGCGGAAGCGGCACGACACCCCGCGCACGGGGTGGGATTTCAATTCGGTGCCACGGCCGATGCGCACGGGCGCGGTCAGTTGCGCGCCGGCGCCGCCCAGATCGAACTGCGCCACGCTGCAAGCGGGAAACGGCCGCAGGTAATGCGGGTACATCACCTCGAACAGCGCTTCGGTGAATTCCGGGTAATCGTCGTCCAGCTTCTTGTTGATGCGGGCGCTCAGCAAGGCGAACGACTCGATCATGCGCTCGACGTGCGGGTCTTCGCAGGTCTCGCCCGACAGCCCCAGCCGCGCCGCGATCTTCGGATAGCGCTCGGCGAAGTCGCGCGACGAAGTGCGCAGGAAACCAAGTTCGCGCTCGTAATAGGGCAGCAATTCTTCCATTCATGTCTTCCTGTCCCGGGCGCCGGCGCGCCTGCGCCACGGACCGATGCGTCAGACCGTGGCCGGGCTCTTGGCCCAGCCCTTGGTCACGGAGTACTGCAGCGTCGACGGCTGCAAGGTCGCGTCGAAGGTCACCGGCTCGTGGGCGGGCCCCACGTCCAGCATGGCCGTGATCGCGAAATACAGCACCGAAGTCGCCCGGCTGTCGACCTGCAGCATGACCCGCACGTGCGTCAGCCTGGGTTCGTGCCGCGCGATCGCCTGCTCCAGCGAACGGCAGATGAACTCGCGGTCGTAGTGGCTCGCCAGGCTCAGCCCCGAGAAGTCCGACAGCCCATACGTCAGCACCGAGCGCTGGCAGTTCGGGTAGCGCCGCAGATCGTCCTCGGTGAACACCATGCGGGTGTTCAGCAGGGCTTCGATATCGCGCGCCACCGTCTCCTTCATTTCCTCGATCGACAGGCGCCGCAGCGCATAGGGCGACTGGCCCTCCGCTTCGAACAACTTGTCGAACAGACTTGGCTCGAATCCTTTCATGGGGGCCTCGAATAAGAAAAGACAGCGACCCGGCTCGGGCCGCGGTCTTCCAGCCAGACTGGCCGCGATCAGACCGAGTAGGTCTTGTCGTTCTTGGTCAGGCTCCAGGCGCCCTGGGCGTTGCCGCCCTGATTGCCGCCCACCTTCTGCTGCGTGTACTTCCACTGCACGGCGGCGTACTTCAGCGAGAAGGACTCATGCGGCAGGCCTTCAGCGACCACTTCCGGCGCCACGCGGGCGATGATCACGTACTTCAGCTTGATCTCGAGGTACTTGACGCGGTTGCCTTCGCCGTCGGCGCGCAGGAAGTCGATGGTGACTTCGTCGAAGGTGGTGCCGCCCGACGCGTGCTGATACAGCAGCGGGCTGACGACGTCCAGATCCTTGGTGAAGACCATTTCCCCATGTTCGGTGCGCTCGGCGGTATGGCCGCCCGAGGTCGAGGCGGTGGCCGAACGCGGCTGGATGATCTCGTGGCGCCACGAGCTGACTTCGATCCAATCCGGATGGTCCTTGTCTTGCGACTCGCCCTTGAGCGCAGGATTGCCGAACTTGACGTAGATGTCCTTCATTGTCGATAACCTCTTTTAATGGATGAGTTGTCAGTGCAATGACGCTCAGGATTTCTGGGCCTGGGCTGGCAATTCGGCCACCAGGCGCAGGGAGATCGAGAGTTCGTCAAGCTGGAAATGCGGCCGCAAGAACGCCACGGCGCGGAACACGCCGGGACGACCGGGCACCTCGGCCACTTGCACCGAAGCTTCGCGCAGCGGGAACTGCGCTTTCTGTTCCTGCGTCGCGTTGTCGTCCAGCAGCACATACTGCGACACCCAGCGATTCAGGAAACTCTCTACGGACTGCGCCGACGCGAAGCTGCCGATCTTGTCGCGCATCATCGCCTTCAGGTAGTGCGCCACGCGCGATACCGAGAAGATGTATTGCAGTTGCGCCGACAACACCGCGTTGGCGTTGGCGCTGTCCGTGTTGTACTTCTTGGCCTTCTGCACCGACTGGGCACCGAAGAAAGCCGCGTAATCCGAGTTCTTGCAATGCACCAGCGGGATCAGGCCCTGGTCGCTCAGTTCCTTTTCGCGGCGGTCGGTGATGGCGATTTCGGTCGGGCACTTCAGCGCGATTTCGCCGTCGTCCGTCTTGAAGGTGTGGGTGGGCAGGTTCTCCACCAGCCCGCCGCCTTCCACCCCGCGGATCGCCGCGCACCAGCCGAAGTCGGCGAATGCCGCCGTCAGGCGCGCGCCGAAAGCCCAGGCGGCGTTGCACCACAGGTATTTGGAATGGTCGGTGCCGTCCACATCCTCGACAAAGTTGAAGCCTTCGACCGTAGTGCCCTCCACCGGGTCGTACGGCAGGCGGCCCAGGAAGCGCGGCATGGTCAGGCCGACGTAGCGCGAATCCTCGGAGTCGCGGAAGCTGCGCCACTTGGTGTATTCCACGGTATCGAACACCTTGGCCAGGTCGCGCGGGCGGCCGAGGTCGGCGAAACTGTCCAGCCCCAGCAGTTCTGGCGAAGCCGAGGCGATGAACGGCGCGTGCGAGGCGGCGGCCACGTGCGACATCTGCTCGATGAAATACATGTCCTCGGGCTGGCGCGTGATCTCGAAGTTGCCCAGCAGCGCGCCGAACGGGGCGCCGCCGAAGGTGCCGAACTCCTCTTCGTACACCTTCTTGAACATCAGGCTCTGGTCGAAATCGATCGCGGTCTGGAAGTCACGCACCAGGTCACGCTTGGTGACGTTCAACACCTTGATCTTCAGCATCGGGCTGGTGTCCGTCTCCTGGCACAGGTAATGCAGGCCGCGCCAGGTGCTTTCCAGCTTCTGGAATTCCGGCGCGTGCATCACTTCGCTGAGCTGGGCCGAAATCAGGCGGTCCAGCTCGGCGACGCGCGCGTCCAGCATGGCCGACAGGTTATCGGACACCACCACGGTGCCCTTCATGACTTCGCGCACCAGTTCGCCAATGATGTCCTTGGCGCGATCGTGCTCGGCGGTGGACTTGGCGACGCGGCTTTGCTCGACGATCTGGTCCAGCAGCCCGCCCTGGGCATCGGCGGCGGCAGCGGCGGTGTTTTGCGCGGCGGCGGAATTACTCATTGCGGCCTCCCTTGTCGGTCTCGCTGGTCAACTGTTGCAGCTTTTCGGTGCTGGTCAGCACTTCGCCCAGCAGGTCTTCAAGCTTGTCGTTGCCGGCCAGCTTGTTGCGCAGATCGGCCAGCTTGGTGCGGATATCCAGCAGCTCGCGCAGCGGATCCACCTGCTGCACCACGGCTTCCGGACGGAAGTCCTCGATGGAGCGGAACTTCATGTCGACGCCGAACGTCCCGCCTTCTTCCGTCAGGCGGTTCTTCACCCGGTAGGCCGCGCGCGGTTCCAGCCCGCGCATCACATCGTCGAAATTATCGACATCGATGTTGACGAACTTGCGATCCTTCAGGCGCGGCAGCTCGGCCTCGGACTGCGCCGAGAAATCGCCCACCACGCCGACGACGAAGGGAAGCTCCTTTTGTTCGATGGCGTCGCCCTTCTCCACGTCATACGTGAGCTGAACGCGCGGCGGACGGACTTTCTGCAATCGTTTCTGAACGCTTTCTTTCTTGGCCATGGAAGGCTCCGTGCAAAGGATCGGGTCTGTCGGACCGGGCGCGCCACGCGGGGCGGCGCTCCCGGGCGAATCACTTGGTAAGCAGGTCGCCAAACGGATTTGGCGCGCGGTTGGGCTGCTGGGCGGGCGGGCTGGCCGGTTGCTGCGCGGCAGGCTGGGCCGGCGACGTGGCGGCGGGCGCCCTCGCGGGCGCGCCGGCGGACGGATCCAGCGATTGCGCCGCAGCGGCCGAGCCGGCGGCGGGCACCGGCGCGGAGGCCGGGGCCGGCTCAGCCTTGCGTGGCTGGCGCGGACGCGGCCGGCGGCCTTCGGGGAACAGCACGTCCTGGCCCAGCGTCTCGCGCATCGACGCGGCCAGCGCCACGGCATCGGCGCGGGCATTGCCGGCCAGCAGCGCGTCGGCGCGCAGGTCGGCCAGTGACTGCATGGCCACGCGCAGGCCTCCGACAGCGCGCACCGTCTTGGCCACGAAGTCATCCGGATCGCGGCTCAGGGTTTCATCGGCGGCCACGATGGCCTCGCCGTATTTCTGCTCGTCGAAACGGATTTTGGCGATGTACGACCACGGCTCGCCCTTGGAGGGATTGCGCTGCGCAATCTCTTCAAACTGCGCGACGGCCTGGTCGACGCCTTTCTGTTCCAGCGTCTTTTGCGCCGCGGCCATGGATTGTTTGTATTCGGCTTCCGACTGCGGTTTGACGGATGCGCATCCGGCCATTAATGCAACGAGACCTGCAATAACAACGAGGCGGGAAAAGGGCATTTTTTAAGCACCTAGCAAGGTTGTAACTAGGGGCCGTATTTCAACAACCTTTTGTTAGTGCAGCGCTACAGCGAGTGTCTTCATGTTACTTGCGTCGATTTTGCACGCATCATGCCGCGATCTGTATTGCTTCACACACTTCCGGTATAAAGGGCCATGACCAAACATATCCATTTATCACGTTTGTTCGCGGTGATGACCTGCATGCTCGCAAGCGGCGCCATTACTGGATGTGCGGCTGTATCGGCCATTGGCGCGGTCGCCGGTTTGACCGGCAATGCGATGGAGATGGCAGGCCTGAAAAAGCCCGAAAACGCGCCGGTGGAAGTGAATCTGGCGATTCACGCCGGAGAAAATCTGAATGCCGGCAGCGGCCAATCGATGGCTGTAGTTACAAAAATATACTACCTGAAGAATCCTGAGCCATTCCAACGTGCACCGCTCACGCAATTGATAGACACTGCCGGGGAGAAAACGGCGCTGGGGGAATCGATGCTGGGTTCGCGCGAGCTCACGCTCACGCCGGGGCAACGTTACGAAACCGTCGAGAAAGTCCCCAAGCAGGCGGATTACATCGGCGTAGCCGGGCTGTTCTACGCCCCCGCGCCGATGCGTTGGAAGTACGTATTCAAGGTCGAAGACGTGGAAGACAGCGGTATTGTCCTGGGCGCGCACGCGTGCGCGCTGACCGTGGCCACGGGCGTTCCCGCATTGCCGGCGGGCGTGCCCGCCTACGATCCAGCGCGCCTGTCCGGTGTGCAGTGCCCGGGTTGACGCGCATCGCCGCCATCGCTGTCCATCCAACCTCCTATACATATAGCGACATAGAAACCGAGAAAGACGAGAGAGGGAGCGCTTATTTTGAGTTACTCAGCCAAAGTCCTCTGGGGCGAGGGTTTGTTCCTGCGTCCGCAGCACTTCCAGCGGCAGGACGCATATCATGAAGACCGGCTGGCCGAGATGGCCCGGGCGCTGCACCCCTATGCGTGGGGGCTGCGCGCCGCGCGCTTCGATGTCTCGGCGCTCGCCAACGGCATGTTGCGCGCCACCGAAATGAGCGCCGTGTTTCCGGATGGCGAACTCTACAGCGCGCCGCACGGCGACGAATTGCCGCCCCCGGTCGCGCTGACGGCGCTGGACGGCGTGACCGAGGCCGTGTTCTATCTGGCGATCCATCCGCTGAAGGCGATCGGCGGCAACTACCGCGATGCCCAGGCCGCGGGCGGCTTCGACACGCGCTACACGCACAGCAACACGCCCGCGCCCGACCTCTATACCGGCGCCACCACTGCGGAACTGGCCTTCCTGCGCAAGGACGTTCGCCTGATTTCCGAGTTCGAGCCGCGCGACGACCTGCTGGCGATCCCGGTCGCGCGCGTGCGGCGCACAGCCAGCGCGGGCTACGAATTGGACGGCACGTTCATCCCGCCGAGCCTGTCGCTGACCGCCTCGGGCGCGTTGCACGAGCAGTTGCGCCGGTTGCTGGACGCCCTGCAGGCCAAGGTCAACGCGCTCTATGGCTTTCATCGCGAACCCAGCAAGAACATCATCGAGTTCCGCTCGGGCGACGTCGCCTCCTTCTGGCTGCTGCACACCGCCAACGAGGCCTATGCCACGCTGTCGCACCTGTTCCATCACCCGCAACTGCATCCCGAGCGTCTGTTCCAGGAACTGGCGCGGCTGGCGGGCGCGCTGATGACGTTCTCAAAGGTGCACACACTGGCGGATCTGCCGGTGTATCGCCACGACGCACCCGGACCGGCCTTTGCACGCATGGACGAGATCCTGCGCGACCTGCTCGAAACCGTTATCTCGACACGGTACTTCTCCATCGTCCTGGAAGAACTGCGCCCTTCGTTCCACATGGGCCGGCTCGACTCGGAAAAGCTAGACGAAACCACCTCGCTGTATCTGTCGGTGCAGGCCGCGATGCCCGCCGCCGAGTTGGCCGAAAGCGTGCCCATGCGCTTCAAGGTCGGCGCGCCCGAGGACGTCGACAAGCTGGTGCTGTCCGCCATGCCGGGCGTGCCGCTCGCCTACACGCCACAGGTGCCGCCCGCCGTGCCGGTCAAGCCCGGCGCCGTCTATTTCGCCTTGCAGACCCGCGGCTCGCTCTATGACCGCATGCTGCAGGCGCGCAGCATCGCCATCTATGCCCCCGCCGGCATTCCCGAACTCAAACTGGATCTGATCGCAGTGACCCGCTGACAGGAACGATACCGCCATGACCGCTGACGCCCCTTCCCTGATGCCAGCAGCAACCCTGCCGCCGCGCGCGGCGGAATTTCACGCCAGCCGCCCCGCCAGGTCATTGCTGGACCTGCTGTATGACGGCTTCCTGATGCTGTTCCTGCTCAAGAGCGGGCAGGAACCCACCGACGCGGCCGCCTTCTCCGCGCGCGTGCAGCAGTTCCTGGCGGACTATGAGCGCGCCGCCAAGAAAATGGACGCGGCCGCCGAGGACGTCTACGCCACCAAGTATGCGTTCTGCGCCGCCGTGGACGAAACCGTGCTGAATTCCCGCTTCGCGATCCGCGACGCCTGGATGCTGCAGCCGTTGCAGCTCACGCTGTTCGGAGAACAATTGGCGGGCGAGAACTTTTTCAACCGCCTCGAAGACCTGCGCGCGCAGGGCGCGCCGCGCCTGCAGTCGCTGGAGGTCTATTACATGTGCCTGCTGCTGGGCTTCCAGGGCAAGTACCTGATCGAGGGCCAGGAAAAGCTGGGCTACCTGACGGCGCGGCTCGGCGACGAGATCGCGCTGTTGCGCGGCAAGCGCACCGGCTTCGCGCCGCACTGGCCCCTGCCCGACAAGGTGGCGCACACGCTCAAGCGCGATGTGCCGCTCTGGTCGATCATGGCGCTGTTCGCGTTGCTCGGCCTGCTTGCGTTCCTGGGCATGGGCCACTTCCTGAACAGCGAAATGCAGACCGCGATGGCTCCCTATCACGACATCGTCAAGCTGGGTCCGCGCGCGGCCCATTTGACGATATCGCTGCCCTAGCGGCAGCAGCCGCGTCCCGCGCGTCCCGCGCCGATCACGCCATCCGCGCAATCGGCGCACCGGCAGCATTCCGCGCGGGGCGCGCACGCAAGTTTCCGACCCTTCCGGCGCGCCCCACGTGCCTCCGGCCCCGCCGATCGATTACCGCCCAGTCCTATGAACGCCTTGCCTTCCGACGCCCCGGCCTACTCTTCGCTGAACATCGCCACCCTGTCGCAACAAGCTCGCATGCTGCGCCTGAGCACCGCGCTGGACGCCGAACTGGTGGTCGAGCACATGTGCCTGCGCGAAGGAGTTTCGCGCCTGTTTTCGCTGACGCTCGATTGCCTGGCGGCCAGCGCCGAACTGGACGTGGCGGCCTTGCTCGGCCAGGAGATCAGCGTCAGCCTGCTGCAGGCCGATGGCTCGATGCGGCGCTGGCACGCCGTGGTGGAAGGCGTGGACGCGCTGGGCGCCGACGGCGGGCTGGCGCGCTACCGGCTGCACGCCGCCCCCTGGATGGCGGCGCTGGCCCTGCGCCGCGACAGCTTCGTCTATCAGGACCTGTCGGTGCAGGATATCGTCAGCGAGATCTTTTCGGATTATCCCCAGGCTGCGTTCGCCTTCGAACTCACCGAGGCGCTAAAGCCTCGCCCCCTCTGCACGCAATACCGCGAATCGGACCTGGAGTTCGTGCAGCGCATCCTGGCGGAAGCCGGCCTGTGCTACCGCTTCGAACACCAGCAGGATGAGGGCCAGGGAGATGGCGGCGGCGCGCGCCATCGCGTGGTGATCTTCGACGCCGACGCGGCGCGCCCGCAGGACCCGGCCTCGCCACTGCGTTTCCATCGCAGCGATGCCACGGAAACCCGCGACAGCATCACGCATTTTGCCGCGGCGCAATCGGTGCGCCCGGGCAGCGTGGCGCGCGCGGCCTGGAATGACCGCGCATTGACTGCGCATGCGGCCCAATCGCAATCGCGGGTCCGGGTCGAGGCGCTGCCCGAACTGGAAGACTACGACTACGCCGGCCACGGCCGCTTTGCCGACGACGACGCCGCCGAGCGCAGCGCGGCGCGCTCACTGCGCGCGCACGAGTCGCGGCTGGTGCGCTTCGAGGGAGCCGGCACGGCCCGTTCGCTGGCCCCCGGCCGGATATTCGCCTTGAGCCAGCACGACCGCTACGCGCAAGGCGGCGGCGGGCAGGCCATTGACGAGCTTGCCGACAATCGGTACGTGCTGCTCGAGGTCACGCATGAAGCCACCAACAACCTGGGAGGCAAGGCCGCGCAGGTCCTTGCCTCCCCGGACATGGAGCGCGGCACTTACCGCAACCGGTTCAGCGCGCAGCCCGAAGCGGCGGCGCTGGTGCCGGCCTGGCGCCCGCGCCCAACCGCGCCCGAGGGCCTGGCCGCCGTGGTGGTCAGCGCCAACGATGCACCCATCACCTCCGACCGCGACCTGCGCGTGAAGGTGCAGTTCCCCTGGCAGCGCGGCGAAAAGCCGCTGAGCGGCGGCCTGCCGCACCGCACCCATGGCGACAGCAGCGGCAACGCGCCCGGCGACGACCGCTCCGGCACCTGGCTGCGCGTGGTCAGCGCCCAGGCGGGACCGAACTGGGGCGCCCATCATCTGCCGCGCGGCGGCACCGAAGTCATCGTCGAGTTCCTCGACGGCGATATCGACCAGCCTGTCGTCGCGGGCCAGCTCTACAACGACGCCGACCTGCCGCCCTGGTCCGCCGGCGAGGATGGCGAAGCCAATCACGCGGGAGTGTTGAGCGGCTGGCATAGCCAGGGGCTGGATGGAGCGGGCCGCAATCAATGGCTCTTTGACGACACCAAGGGCAAGCTGCGCACGCGCCTGGCCAGCTCCACCGCGTCCACACAACTGGGCCTGGGTTATCTGGTGGAGCAGGGCCTGGACGACGCCAGCCGGGGGGCGTGGCGCGGCACGGGTTTCGAACTGCGCTCGGACGCCTGGGCGGTCGCGCGCTCGGGCCAGGGCATGCTGGTGTCGGCCACGGCACGCGAACAAGGCAAGTCGACACAGGCCGACGCCCAGGAGGCACTGCTGCTGCTGCGCGGCGCGCAGGATGCCTCGCGCCGGCTCAACGACAGCGCCGGCCAGCATCAGGCCCGCCCCCTGGCCGCCGCCGCGGGCTACGACGCACTCATCCAGGCCCTCGACCCGGAACAGGACGGCCGCTATGCGCCCCAAGTCAATGGCCAGGCCGCGGGCAAGGCCGTCAACGGCCAACGCTCGGCCGCGGCCCCCATCGAACGCATCAACGGCCCGCACCTGCTGGTGGACGCCCCGAATTCGCTGAACCTGGCCACGCCGGCCAGCGCCGTGCTGCATGCGGGCGAGCATCTGCACGCCACCGCGCAATCCGATGCGCATGTGGCCGCCACGCAGACGTACGCCGCTGTCTCGGCCCGGTCCGCGAGCGTGTTCGCGCAACAAGGGCCGATCCGCGCAATCTCGGCGCAGGCGCCCGTATCGCTGCATGCGCACACCGATATCCTGGAAGCGCTGGCGGGGCAGGACATCACCGTGACGTCATCGGCCGAGGGCATCGAAATCCTGGGTAATCAACGCGTCACCCTGCAGGCGGCGGGTGGCAGCGTGACGCTGGATGGCGCGGACATCGTGTTCAAGGGCCCCGGCCTGTTTTCGGTCAAGGGCGCGACGCACAACTTCGTCGGCCCCGGCAGTGACGCCGCCAGCCTGCCGGCCCTACCCAGCACCACCGTCGATGATCCGCTCATCGTGAGCGCGGAATTGGTGCACAAGGACGGCGCCTTCGCCACGGCCGCCAAGAAAGCCGGGGCCAGCCTGATGGCGGGCTTCAGCGGCGCAACCGGCGCCCTGGGCGATATCGTGCCGGATGGCCTGGGCGAGACCGCCGCCGGCAAGCTGTCGCAACTGGCTGGCCAGGCGAATGCGCTGGCCGGCCTGGCGAAGAATCCGATGAACGCGCTGTCGGCTGCCCCCGGCCTGCTGGGCGAGGCCAGTCCTGCTGCCAGCGGCCTGCTGGCCAAGGCCAGGAACACCATGGGCCTGGTGTCGCAAGCGCAGGCGATGGCCGCGAATCCGATGTCGGCGCTGCCGGCGGCCCAAGGCCTGCTTGGCACGATGGCGCCCGGCGCGAGCGGCATGCTGGACGGCGCCGCCTCCACCGCGGGCGCCGTTGCCAAGGCGGCCGCGCTCATCGAGAACCCGATGTCCGCGCTGCCAGCCACCACCGACATGCTGGCCGCGGCCGCGCCAGAAGGCGCGTCCTCGATGATCAGCGGCGCGGCAGGGCTGGCGGGTATGGATGCGGCAACCGCTGGCGCAGGCACCGCCATGGGCGCGGATACCGCGACGCGCGCCGGAGCCGCCGCTCCAGCGGCAGGTGCCTCTCCCGCCGCCGTTGGCTCTTCCGCTGCCGTTGGCTCTTCCGCTGCCGTTGGCTCTTCCGCCGCCGTTGGCTCTTCCGCCGCCGTTGGCTCTTCCGCCGCCTCCACCGACGCCGATGCCGGCGCCGGCGCCAACGCCAACGCTGGCGCCGGCACCGGCACCGCTACCGCAACCGGCGCGGGCACGAACGGCGCGCCGGGCAACGCGACGACCGCCACGGCGACTGCCGCCGCGGCTGCCGCACCCGCACCGACGCCTGCCCAGGCTTCGGCAACGGCGTTCGCCGCCGCGCCGGCAACGGCTTCCGACGCCACGGCGCCTTCGGCTCTCCCGGCAGCAAGCGCCACGGCCTTCGCGACACCCGCCACGACGCCGCTGCAGGCAGCCATGACGCCTTCCTCCTCCATCCCGGCCTCGGCGGCGGCGGACACCGCCTTCGGCGGCGCAAGCGCCGGCCCCACCGCCGCCACAGCCGCCACAACATCCAGCGCGGGCGAATCTGCCTTCGCCGCCGTGGGCGCGGCATCGGCAGGCGCTGCCGGCACCCCGCCGGCAGGCGCCGGCGCGGGCCTGGCCGCTGGCGCGCTGGCGGCCGGCACTGAAGCGAACCTCTCTTCGGATGCCAGCGCCACCCTGGCGGGCGCTGGCCTGCCCCCCTCGGGGCCTGGCCTCCACAACGCCGCGGAGGTTCTCGCTGATGCCAACGGCGGCATGGACCTGGCCTCGGCAACCGCGGGCGCCCGTACCCCGGCGGAGCTGGTCTGGGCAACGGATGGCGACGTTTCGCAGGCGGCATCCATGATCGATTCCAGCAGCGACGCGGCCCAGGCCGGGCTCGCCCCGGAGGCGCCCGCGAGCGGCGGCGCATTCGCGGCGAACGCCGCGAGCCTGGCTCCGGCCGCGCTCATCGCCACCGCCAATCCGGCGACCGGCATGCTCGCCGCGCCCTCGCCCCCTATCGATCCCGCTGCCGCGCCGGACTCCGCCGCCGCTGGCGCCGGGCTCCCCACAGCCCGCCTCGAAGGCGCCACCTCGCGCGCTGCGGACCACGCCGGTGCGCCGGGAGCGGCGGCCGGCATGCTGACCGCCGCCATGGCAGCCAGCGGCCCCGTGCGCGCGCGCGCCGCAGACGACGGCGACGGCACCGCTGGCAAGCGCGACGCTGCTGCGGGTACCGCCCACGCCCACGGCGCCTCGGGCGGACCGGCCACCCCGGCCGCGCGCACCGCGCCCGGCGTCGCCACGAGCATGACCGCCGACACGCAGGCGGGCACGTCACCCGCCTCGGCCACCGCCGCCTTCGCCACGCCGGCACCAGGCGCCACGCCGGCGGCCTTCGCCCTCTCCGCCAGCGCGACGCCAGCCGCTGTCGCCGCACACGCCGGCGCCATCCCGCCCGCCCACGCGCCCACAGCCGGATCGGGGCAGGCCCGGCAAACCACGCAGGCCGCGCTGCAACGGTTCACCGCCGATCATCCCCCCGCTCATGCCCACGCGCCGGCTTCGCCGGCCGCCGGCCAGCCCACCCGCCAAGACGCCGCCGGGTCCGCGCCGACTGCCAACGACCGGCCACACAACCCCGCCCGCCATGCGCAACATGCGGCATCGGAAAGCGCTGTCCGGCCGCCCGCGGCCACGGCGCCGGACGCGGCATTGCTCGCATCGCTCGCCGTGGGCGCGAGCGGCCTGCTCGGCGCCACGGTATCGGCCGCCAGCGAAGCGGGACAATGGGCAAGCGCCACCCCGACGCCCGCTGGCGGCTTGCCTGGCGCCGCGGACCCGGCAGCCCTCTCCGCACCGTCAGGCGCCGCTGCGCACGGCGTCGTGAGCAGCGGCTTCCCGCCTGCCGCCATGGCGCAAGGCGAAACGGTCCCTCCCCTCTCCGCCGCCATGCCGCAAGGCGAGGCGTCACTCCCCCTCTCCGCCGCCGTACCGCAAGGCGAGGCGTCACTCCCCCTCTCCACCGCCGTACCGCAAGGCGAGGCGTCAGCCGCCCTGTCCGCTCCCGACGCGAAGGTGCTGGGCGCTTCCGCGATCCCCGCGCCGGACGCCACGCCCGGCGGGGGCTCGCCCGCCCTCGGCGCCCCTGACGCGCAGGCCGGCGCCGCGCCGTCGCTGGCGGAAGCCTCGGTGCAAACGCCGGGCTTCGTGCCCGGTTCCGGCGCGTCGGCCCTGCCGCAAGGCGCGGGACTGCCCGGCGCGCAATCGACGCCTGCCGCCGGCATCACGGGCATTGGCGGCGGTGCCGCCGCCGGAGTCGCCGGCAATGCCGCGACGTCGGGCGGCAACGCGACGGCAGGCGCGGCGCCGACCATGGCATCCGCGCCAGGCACGGACGCCGGCGCGACGACAGGCCTGGGCGCGGCCAGCGCTGGCGCGGGAGCCGGGCTCGAAGGCAGCGCCGCCGTCGCGGCCAATCCCGCGGCGAGTACCGCGCGCGCGGCCGGCGGCGCCTCGCCGGTAAGCGCCACTGCCGTGGCCTCCGGCGCTTCGATCCCCGCGTCTCCAGCCGCAGCCACGGACACCGCCAGCGCCGCCTCCCCCGCCGCCAGTCCCGATACCGTCCTCGGCAGCACCACGGCGCGCGCGGCCGGCATGAGCGCCAGCGCGCCGGCCAAGAGCGCCACCGACCTGTCCGCCACGAGCGGCGCGAGCGCGGTGGCCAGCACGGGCGCGGCTGGCAGCGCCAGTGCCATCGCCGGCACCGCCACGGCCAGCGGTGCCGTGGCCGCTGGCGGCGGCCTCACCACCGTTGCGCAACAGGCCAGCGCCGCTTCCACGGCCATGAGCGGCGCATCGACGTTCCTGTCCGGCGGCGTCAGTGCCAACGTGGGCGCGGCCATCGTGCCCGTCATGACGCAGGCGCTGAACAGCGCCGGAGACCGGGCCGCCGCCCTGGGGTCCGCCGTCGACACCCTGTTCACGCTGCCCGACGTCAAGCAGGCCAACATCCCGGCCGTGGCCGGCGCCATCCTCAGCATGCCCGGGCTGTCCTCTTCCGCGGTGCCGGGCGTGGTCGGCGCCATCCTGCAATCGCCCACCCTGGCCACCGAAACACTGCCCAAGGTGGCCGAGGTGCTGATGAAGATTCCGGGCGTGGCCGATTCGCCCCTGCCGCAGATCGCCCGCGATGTCCTGGACACCATCGGCCTGGGCCCCGTGGCGCGCACGCAGGGCACCAACCTGCCTGGCGGTGCGCCCTCGGCCGGCGAGGCCGGCCGGGTCGTGCCCGGCGTCTCGACCTATCGCGGCCGCCAGGACGGCGCGCGACTGCAATACGTCAACCTGGAACGCGCCGAAGAACGCTGGAACGACGGCAACGTCCTCACCACCACCGAGCGCCAAACCCGCCGCCCGCGCATCCACGTGGAATTCAACCGTCCCGGCGCGCACCGGTTCACCATCACCGTCAAGGCCGACCCCGGCAACATCGCCTACTCCGGCCGCGAGCGCGGCCGCCGCGCCAGCTACCAGGAGCCGCACGCCAATCCGCGCAGCTACGTCACGGATGCGGACGGCACCCGCATCGTCGACGACATCGCCCTGCCCGCCGCCGGCCGCAATGTCTACCTGTTCGAGGTGCGCGACGAACGCGGCCAGCTCATCAAGACCGAGCGCGTCGAAACCGCGCGTCGCCTGTACATCCAGGAAGTCATGTGCATGAGCGCGCGTCCGGCGGGCCACCTGGCCGACGTCACCCCGGTCACGGCGGAGTTCGCGCTGCACGGCATCGACATGATTCAACTGCCGCGCCTGCAATTCCGTGGCCGCTCGGCGGTCGACGCGGCCGACAGCGCCGCCTCTCAGCAAGCCATCATGGACGCCGTGCGCCGCGTGTATGCCAATTCCCCCGGCAAGCAGCGCGAGCCCTACACCCTGGTGGTGTGCCACGTCGACCGACTGGCCGCCCCCGGCACCAGCGGCGACATGCGCCTGCCCGTGCCCGCCGGGCCGGGCGGGCGCGTCATGACCGTCCCCATCCTCAACGAAGACCGCACGTATGCCAGCCTCTGGTACGAATTCGACGACAGCGACGACTGGTTGGTGCATGCCCGCTACATCCATACGGACGCCTCGGGCGTGGAGCGGTCGATCCCGATTCCGCGCCACCTGATGACGCCGGTTCGCGACAGCTCCGGCGCCGTCTTCTCCGTCACCGTCGACCTGACGCAGATTTCGCCCACGCCCTTGCGCGGCATACTCAATATCCAGTTCAACACCGTGGCCGCGAGCTACGCCGGCCTGGCCATCACGGGCACCAACCTGCTGTTCGTGTCCACGCTGGACCCTTACGAACCCAACTCGCAGGCCTACCTGACGGAAACGCTGGCGCACGAAATGGGCCACCTGCTCGGCATGGTGCCCAGCGGCCCCGATTGGCCCGGACTGCGCAACGAAGACCCTTCGGCCGACGATTCCAAACTGGACCCGCCCTCGCACTTCTACTACAACATGGGAGGCCACTGCCACTTTGGCCTGCCCGACCAGAATGGCGAATACAGCGACGAGATCGGGCAATGCGTGATGTACGGCATCACCTGCGCCAACATCCACTTCTGCCCGAGCTGCAGCAAAGCCGTGCGCAAGGTGGACTGCTCCGAAGGCTGGACTTCATTCTGATGCCGTCACTCCCGCTACCGCAGCGCCTCGCCGCCTGACACGATAACGACATGCCCATCATGACTACCGACTGGATCGAACCCGCCACCTTCGCCTCGGTGCCCTCGCATTCGCAGCAAGAGCACGCCTGCATGCCGCCGCTGCAAGGCTATGACGCGCAGATGCGCATCGCCGCGCCTTCCCGTGTGAAGATCCGCGACGGCAATACCCTGACGATTCCCATCTGCGCGCGCGGCATCCTGCCCGCGGTCGACAACCCGCAACTGCCGCGCTTCGTGGCGGTGGATACGCGCAGCGGCAAGGTCTATCGCGGCATCGCGTTCAACTACGCGCGCCCCAAGCTGCCCAACGTTGCCGTCGATCCCAGCAACGGCCCAAAACCGCCCAGGATCGCGCTGCCTCCCGGCATGACGGTCGAAACGCGCTTCACCACCGACATGGCCGGCGTGCTGCGCCTGCCGGCCACGCCGGCCACGTACGAGGTCTACATCGAGGCCGAGGACGTGAAATCGAATACGGTGACCATCGAGGTCGAGAGCGGCCCCGGCTAAGACGCCGACCAAGCAAAAGCGGCCCCGGTGACCGGGGCCGCAATCCTCGCCGCCGTGCCGCGCTCAGGGCCGCGCCGGGGTCATCTGCCGCAGGTTCTGCTCAGTGCGCGCGGCCTGCTCCTCCATCCTCTCGGCGGTGCGCATGTCCCTGGCGCGCTGTTCCATTTCGCCCTTGGTATCGGTCTTGGCGAACACGTCCTTGTCGCGTACGCGGAAATACAGGGTGGTGCTGGCCAGCAGATGGTCAGGCCAACTGCTCAGCATGGCATCGTGCACCAGCCAGTCGAACAGCGTCATGACCTTGGCCGGCAACTGCGTCTTGCCATCGCGCGCCTCGCGCCAGGCCGTCAGCAGGCGCTGCTGCAGCGCGCGCTCGGCCTTCATGTCGGCCAGCGGATCCGCCCGCTTTTCAGGCGTGCCGCCGCCACGCCGGATCATCTCATCGCGCATGGCCTCGCGGTCGCGCCGGTCCTGTTCCATCTGTTCCATGCTGCGCAGGACCTGCGGGTGATTGCGCTCCAGGTCCTGGCGCCGCTGTTCGGTCGCCGCGTCCTGGCGCTCGCTGTCTTCCAGGTGCTTGTATTCCGCCTCCAGGCGCTCCCACAGCGGCTTGAACCGCTGCGGCGGCGCCTCGCCCCGGCTGGCGTCGGCGCGTTCGCGGCGCTCCTTGACAAGCGCTTCCAGTTCGCGTGCGCGCGCCGTGGTCTCGGGCTTGGCCAGTTCCTCCGACGACAGCATCGACAGGCGGCGCTGCTCCTGCATCAGCTCCTGTTCCGGGGTGAAGAAATCGCGGTCCTGTATCCATTTCTCGGCCGGATCGGACAGGCCGGCGCGAAACACCGGGTCCTGGTAGCGCACCGCCAGCCAGCGCAGGAACACCTCCATGTGCGGCGCGAAATCGCAGCCTGGCTCGTACTTGACCAGTTCGCGATAGGCGGCCACCAGCTCCTGCACATAGTGCTTCTGGCCTTCGGCCTCGATCGGGCTGGCCAGCGACAGCAGGCTGTAGGCCGTGATGTTGCTCTCGTACAGCGACTCCATGCAATGGATCGCGGCTCCCTGGGCGATCGCCAGGTTCATCATCTCACGCAGCGGCACGCGCGACAGCGAGGCCCGCGTCCCGAGCGACCCCTGCGGCGCCACGCCCGTCACATCGCCACTCGAACCGGGATACAGATACTGCAGGCCGCGCGTCTTTTCCAGCGAATCCATCCGCTGGTTGCGGCGCAGTTCATGCGCGGCCGCGAAGTGCACCGCCTTTTCCACCGCCGCGGGCACCGTCAGCGTGCGGTCCTTGTGGCTTTGCTTGATCAGGTCGGTAACCGGCAGGAACCCCAGGAAGGTGTTCTCGTCCATGATCGAGGCCACCGAATCGAACAGCCCCAGGAAGCGGACGCGGATCTGCGCATTCGGCGCGCCGTCCTTCCCCGGAATCGCCAGGTCCTGGTCATGGCGGCGCTTGTACTTCTTGACGATATCGTTGACGAACTGCTTGGCGATGACGCCACCCCGGTCGCCGCCGAACACGGATATTTCGATCCGCACGACCTTTTCCGTACCGGCATTGGCCTGCTCGTAGGCCTGCTCGAACTGGCGCTTGGCGGCCTCCAGCCGCGTGTCCACGCCGGTTCCCATCAGGTAGGCCACAGTCTCGTTGTCCCGCACCACCGGCACGCCCTCCAGCAGCGTGGCCTTGGCGGCGTTCTTGGCCACGGTCCAGGCGACTTTCAGCGGATTTTTCTTGAAGTCCGACCAGAACCCGCGCACCGTGGCCCGCGCGCGGTTGCCCAGCCGTTCCGGATCCATCGCGTTCCAGATCCGCACCGTCTTCTCGGGCAGGCTCTTGACGTCCTTGATGACGTCTTTGTATGCCTTCACCATCGGCTGGTAGGAACCATCCTTGATCGACTGTTTGGTGGCCTTCTTCAGCCGCCCCGTGCCATCCATGTCCGGCACTTCGTCCAGCCGCGTAATGTTCTTCGCCGCGTCCTTCACGCTGGACACCGCCTTGTCGGCCATCTGCCCGCCCGCGATCGCCATGGCGTTGATGATCACATCCCGCTTGGCGTCCTCGTTCAGTTCCACGCCGATGCCGGAATAATAGAAGCGCAGCCAATGCTGCTTCTTCGGCCGGTCGCGGTCAGCCTCGGAGAAGTGCGCCATCCACAGCCGGCTGACGTTCGACAGGAAAGTGGGGTTGGCTTCATCCAGATCCTTGTTCCGGCCGAAGCCGTCGAAAAAGAACCCCATGCGCAGCGTCAACCCGCACTCGGTGCAGGAATCCTTGGGATAGGCAGCCGCATTCTCGGCCATTGCCTTCAACACCGACGCGGGCGTGCGGTCCTGCTCTGGCACTTGCAGTTCAGACATTCTTGTCTCCGGGCGCGCTTCCCGCCGCCTTGATTTGCGCAATCCTGTCCTTGGACAGCCCGGCCACCGCGCGGCCAAAGTCGCCAGGCTTGCGCTTGTCGTCCTTCAACAGGGCGGCCAGCGCCGCATCCTTGTCGAAATCCGACGCGACAACGAAATACAGATACATGTAGGCGCGCATGTCCTCGCCATTCTCGATGCGATAACGCGTCCAGGCCTGCTTGGCGACCTTGCCCAGCACATTGCCGACTTCATGGATGCTGCGGTAGGCGCCGAGCGCATCGCGATGGTTTTCATAGAGCCAGCGCGTGGTGTCGACGATCGGAATCCGCACCTGTCCGAACAGCTTGCGGCTCAATGCCAGTTCCATGTGCTCGTCGGGATAGATATGCAGTTCCAGGATCACCGGGCCTTCGCCGTCCGGCACTTTCGTGGCGGGAAAGTGCACCTTGGTTTCCTTGTTGAACACGACCTCGTCGAGCTTGCCGTCGAACAGGTGCTTGCGCATCTCGTCCACGTCGCCGCCGCGCCACCTGACGGTGAATTCGGTGCCCTTGAGGGTGTAGCAGCACGTCACGCTGCCCTCGCCTCCGCCGGAGGCAATGGCCGACGTGCCGGCGGCGCCCCCCGACGCGTCAACCAGGCGTACCGAGGACAGCTCCCACGGCGTGTAGTTGTACGCAACGAAACTGACCCCCTGATAGGTGGGTTCGCCATTGCAGCCCGCCAACAGGCCCAGCCATATCAGCACGCCGATCAAGCCTTTACGCATACCTTGCTCCCGAATTTTCCTGCCACACGCCATCTCGTTGCCGCGACGGTTCTTCACGCATCGCCGATCTCCTGGCCGGCGCGCTGCCGCGCCTGCACCTCGTCCCATACCGCGTCCGGCACATCTTGCAGCGCCTTGGCCAGCGCGCCGTCGGCGCCCGGCCGATAGCCGCGCAGGCATTCCCGGATCCGCGCGTGCTCGTCAAAGCGCGGCGAAATCGACACGCCCCACGCAACATAGTCGAACGTGTCCTTGTCGCCCGCCACGCCATGCGCCCGCGCGCGCTCCAACTGTTCCTGCACGCGCGGCACCAGCGCATCCTGGTCGGGATTTCCCGGCAACAGGCCCGGATACAGGCGGCGCAACTGCACCGCCAATTTGTCGGGGTAATCCAGATCGAACAGCATCTGGTGCTGTTCGGGCGTGAAGCGCTCGATGCCTGGCGCGCGCGCCGCGGGCAGCCGGCCCATGCCAGCCAGTTCGGCCAGCGAGCCATCGCGCAGTGCATAGCGCAGCGTGACCACGGGCGCCACGAACCGCGCGCGCTGCTCCGGACTCCAGACCTGCAGCGCGCGCGCCAGGATACGGCTGTCATACCAATGCAGGAAGAACTCGCTGGCGTCCGGCAGTGCGTAGTCGCAGAACGGGCCGAAGTGCGCGATCAGCTTTTCCAGCGGAACCGCCGACGCAAAGCACAGCATCGCGTAGCGGCCGCCTGCGCGCTCGTGCAGCGCTTCCAGCACGCGCACCAGCACGGTGTTGAAGCCGGCGTAGCGCGGTCCCCGCAATACCCCCTGCGACGCGCCATCGATTTCGATCAGCAGGGGCGCCACGTCGGCGTAGATGTCCAGCCCGGTCTGCCCCCAGATCGAACCGAAACTCAAGTCCTGCGTGGCGCGGATGCGCGCCAGCAGATCGGGGTGCCCGCGGAAGTCAATGATCGCGTAGGCGCGCGCGGCTTCGCCGTGGGGGCCGCGATGATGCGGCAATTCCGCGAAGGTGGACAGCAGCGCGTCCTGCCAGGAATAAGGCATCGCCGTCACGCCTTGTCGGTGATGGACTGCACGCTCTCCTGGGCGTCCAGAATGCAGGTCTTGCAGACGGTGAACTGCGGGAACGGGTAAGGCATCTGCGTCGGCCCGGCGAATTGCTTGTTGCCGGTCTTGACATCGATGCGGCCTGGCGCCGTCACGGTGATGTTGCCGCCTTCGATCACGATGCTGGCGCCCGCCGCGTTCGCGATGCGGATGCGCTGGGGCGAGGCGTATTCGATGCCGGCATTGGCGCTGACCATGCGCAGATCCTGCCACGCCTGCACGGTCAACACGTCATGTTGCGAGATGACATCGATCTCGCCGCCGCCGGCGATGAGATCCAGCCCGGATTCCGCGCCTCCTTTCTGCACCCCCGCCACGATGCCCAGCGCCTGGCCCGTATGCACGCGCAACGCGCCGATGACGGCCAGGTTGTGGTCCTGCCCCGCAGACCAGTGCACCAGTTCGCCGGCCGCGACCTGCACGTTGCGCCCCGCCGCCTGCGTCAGGCCCGCTCGGCCCGCCATCAACACCAGCGGATCGGTCAGGTGCGGCACCTTGCCGTCGGCCACCTCGGTATGCTTGGCCGACGCATCGCCGACCGCGCCGCCCACCGCCTCGCCCGCCACGGTGCCAGAAACCGCACGCGTCATGGCGGCCAATGGCGGGTGTTCGCCATCTAGCCGGCTCGCGCCCGCCGCGGCGGTGCCGCGCGCCGAGGCCAGCCGCACGCCCTGGTGCGCGCCGACCACCCCATCGAACGACTGCGCCATGATGTCGGCCTGGCCGGCCAGCGCCAGCGGCGCGGCCGCGTCGCCCGCGGGCTCGCTGCCGCTGGCGGCATACGTGGTGAGCAGCACGCCGCCCCCGCCGCGCACGGCGCCGAACGCGTCGGTGCGCAGTTCGGCGCCCACGCCTCGCACATTGCCGCGATAGTTGCCGCTCTGGTGGATCAGGTGTCCCAGATTCAATTCGCTGGCGGCCTGCGTCGACTTGATCTGCATGCGCAACTGGCCGTCGCTGTCGTCGAACACGATCTGGTTATGGCCGTCGCCGCCGAATTCCTTGCTCTTGAAACCGCTCAGGGCGGCCGCGTTGCGATGCTGGTCGTCACCGGCCGCCGCGCCGTGCCAAGCGGGCGCATTGCCGCTGGCCAGATTGGCCTGCGCGCTGGGTTTGCCATCGGAGGCAGCCGCATACACCTCGGTATTCATCGGCTCGCCCGCCCTGCCACCGGGCGTGGACGGAATCCCGCCTTCGCCGCGCCCGTTGTAGAGCGCGCCGACAACCAGGGGCTGGTCGATGTCTTCATCCAGGAATCGCACCAGCACTTCCTGGCCGATGCGCGGCACGAAACTCATCCCCATGCCGGCGCCCGCCTGGCGCTGCGCCACCCGCACCCAGCGGCTTGGAGCCAGCCCCTCGCCTGTCGATTGCCAATGAAAGCGCACCCGCACATCGCCCCGCGCATTGCGGTGGATCTCGTCCTCGCCGCTGGCCTCGGTGGCGCCTTCGGCATTGGTGACGATGGCCGTGTGAACGCCCACGGCAGACGGCGCGCCCGCCAGCCTGGCGCCGCGCGCGGCCGGCGGCAGCGCGCGCCAGGGACGATCGCAGCGCAGCGCGCGGAAGCGGTTGGCATAGCCGATGTCGTGCGCGCGCGCCAGCACGGCCGCATCCGGGCGCCGCGCGTCGAATGCGGCCCCATCGTCGTCCCGCGATCGCGCCAGGTCTGGACCGTCCTGCGCTTCGTCTGCGTCGCGCGATGCGTCCTCGTCTTCGAAGCAGAGAAAATCATCCAGCGCGCCCAACCGTTGCGCCAGGCTGGCGTCGTTCTGCCCGGGCAGATTGTTGACACCCACATGCTCCACGCGATCCAGCGCGAAGACGGGTTCAAACCCCGGCTCGCCCGCCGGCCCCAACGGCGACATATCCCGCAACGTGAAGCGCGTACCCGAACGGAACGTGCGCACATTGCCACGCCCGATAAAGGTCTCGGCGCTGGCCTGCACCGCCTGCATCAGCAGGTTGGCCTGGAACTGGGCATGCGCCTGGTTCAGCAGCCCGCCCTGCCCCAGCGGCTCGAACCACTCCAGCCCCGCGCTCTCGTCATCGGCGCCACTGGCGGGACCGGCCAAAGCCTGGCCGGTGATGGCGTACTTGCCGCTCTCGTGCCAGGCCAGCACCGTCACCCGTTCCACGGTCCGGCGGCGCCGGCGCGCAATGGCCTGCACGCCATCGCGCGATTCGCTGGCATGGGCACGCTGGAAGCGCACGCCCGCGCCCGCCGACTCGGCGTCCTCGGCCAGGCCGCGGCTGTCGGCAAAGATCAGCACGGCGTGGCGCGCCGGAGCGCTGTCGTCTTCGACCGTGGTCCAGCCCAGCCCGGCTTCCGCGAGCAGGCGCGACAGGAAGGCGTAATCGGTTTCGCGATACTGCGTGGTGTAGGCCCGCGCGGGCAGTCCGGCCAGGTGGTCCTCGACGTCAGGGGACACTTTGTAGGTATAGCCCTCGTAGCCGTCCAGCACGTGGCGCACGATGTCCAGCACGGACTGGTTTTCGTAGATGCGGCTGTCGCGCCGCTGCGTGGCGAGCCACAGCCATGGCGCCAGCGTCAGGCGGTAGCGTGCCATGCCCGCATTGCCGCCCAGCATTTCGGCCGCGCGCACCACGCCGCTGCGGCCGGCCTCGCTGCCATCGGCGCGCGTGGTCCACAGGGTGGCGGGGCGCGACACCATGTCGTTCAGATCCAGCGCGGCGTCTTCGGCCAGCGCCACCACCCGCATCTCGCCCAGCGTGGACAGGCCCTCGCGCGCCACCCAGCCTTCGACCTGCAGAGTCGACAGCGCGCCCTCGCCATCGAGGCGGTAGAGACGGGACTCGGCGCTGAAACTGCCGTTGCTAGCGTTGACAGCCATGGAACAAAAACCTCGTGCGGACGTGAGCATTGCCGGCCACTGCCGGCCGGAAAAAGTTCAGGGTTCGATGTTGGCCTGCGGTGTCGGGCATTCCACCGCGGTGCCCCATTGGCCCGCGCACACGCGCAGGCGGCATTGCTCGCTCTCGATGAAACTCAGGCGGCGGCATTCCTTCAGCCGCTCGGACAAGGGCGAGCCCGGCATCTCGCGCATGAAGATGCCCTCCGATTTGTACACGCGCGTGCCGGGCGGCGACGCGGGCGGCAGGCCATAACTCATCAACGCCGACAACAGCGCGGCATCGGTATCGGCGGGCTTGGCGCTCTTGCGCGGCCCGGCGGCGGGCTTGGCCGCGCGCGACGCATTCGCCGCTTGCGCGGCCTGGCGCGTGGGGCCGGGCGGCGCCGGCGCCGCGGCCGCCACCGGCGGCGTCATGGCCAGCACGGACAGGGGATTGGTCGGCTCGCGCGCCGGCTCGGGTTCGCCACGGCCCACATCCGCATCGCGCGCGGGCGGCGCCTCGTCGATGATGGACGCCACCGAGGGCGGCGCGATCAGGGCGCCGAGCGGATTGTCGCCAGCGGCCGCCGGCGCGAGCTCCGCCCGCGGCAACGACGCGCCAGCCGAAGCGCTAGCGGCCGGCGCGGGCGCGGCAGCGGGCGCCAGCGCCACCATGGGCGCCGCGCCTTCGTCGTGGATCACCCAGGTGATACCCCCCGCCAGCAACGCCAGCACCAATGCCAGCGCCGTCCAGCGCCGCGCTCGCGAAGCGCGCGGCGTTGCCATGTGTTTGACCTCGGCTTCCGGCGCGCGTCCTTCCAGCGCGGCCAGGATGCGCGACGAGTCGGCCTCGCCACGCGCGGCCGGAGAGGCGCTGAGCAGACTCGGCGCGGTCATCGTAGGGCGAGCTTTTTCTTTCTCTTCTGCCATGCGGATTCCCGTGTCAGCAGGAGGCGTGTGCAGCCCCCCTGTAACCAAGCCCGACGAGAATACCCGATAGGCTTATCTCGATCATTGCTCCTTGTTACGATTCCTAAGGGTCGGACGCTGTTTGCAACGCCGGATCGCTTGCCTCATGCGCGAATAGAACAAAAGATTACGCCTTCACATGAGGGACCTACTTTGCTGTTACTGCTGCCTCTGTATTTTTTACTGGCGGTGGGCGTCTCCGCTCTCCTGTTTTTCCCGGCTCTGCGCCAAGGCGCGGTCCGGGGTGTGCGCGCGTGCGTAGCGGGCGTGGCAAGGGGCGCGACGCGTGGCGCGAGCCAGGCTGGCGGCGCGGTCGGCGGCACCGCCGGCGCGATTGGCAAGAGGGTCGGCGCATCGTTGGACTGGGTCGGAAGGTATCGCTGGCAGGTGGCGATCGGGCTGGCAGTTGTGTCGCTTCCGTCACTTTTTGCTTTCGTCATGCGACACAATCACACATTCGTTTACAGCACCCAGACCACCGGTCCGGACCGCCGGATCCAGGCCCTGCTGGAGGGCGAACGGCTGGCGCCACCCCCGGCCCTGCCGCCCGAAGCCTTCACCACGCGCGAGGTCGAATTGGTGCGTCCGAAGCTGGGCGGCGCGAGCCGCAACTGGGATCTGCTGGATGCCGATTTCCGCCAGCGGCTGCTGCTGGCCTATCGCATCATGCGGGAACAGCACGGCTACGAAATGGCGCTGATCGAAGGCTATCGCAGCCCCGAGCGCCAGGAAGGACTGGCGGGCCTGGGATCGCACGTGACGAACGCCGGCGCCTTCCAGAGCTACCACCAGTTTGGCCTGGCCGCGGACAGCGCGTTCTATCGCGACGGCAAGATCGTGATCTCCGAAAAGGATCCGTGGGCCATGCGCGGCTATGAACTGTTCGGCCAGACGGCCGAACTGGTCGGCCTGACCTGGGGCGGTCGCTGGAAGATGATGGACTTCGGCCACGTGGAACTGCGCCGGCCGGGCGTCATGCAACGCGCGCGGGAGGCCACGCAATAATGGTTCGCGTGCTCAAGAAAGGGCTGCTGGTCCTGGCCTTGTTCGCCGTGGTGTGGCTGGCCGTCATCATCTGGTGGCAGGAATCCCGCACACTACCCACCGGCGTCGACATCGGGCTATATCTGTTCGCCTTGCCGCTGGCGATCCTGGCCGCCTTCTGGCTCGGGGCGCGCGTGGTGCGCGCCGCCCGCGCGCCCAAGGCCGCGCCCGCACCGGACCAGGCGCCGGCGCTGGCCGACGCGCCGGCCCGCCCGGCCGAAC
>NZ_JCBANN010000039.1:0-50033 GCF_059761975.1 Achromobacter sp. 46006 | reverse complement strand
GCGCGGCGCCGCAACGGCCCGCCGCAGCGGCGCCGCGCGTGGGCTTATCGCAACTGCGCCCGCAATGCCGCCAGGAAATGGTCGACGTCCGCTTCACGCGTGCTGAACGACGTGACCAGCCGTGCCACGCCTGGGCCCCAGCGGTCATGATAGAAGCGGAAGCCTTGCGCCAACAGGCCGTCGATGGCGGCGGCGGGCAGCCGGCAGAACAGGATATTGGCCTCGGCCGGCCCTTGCAGTTCGACGCCCGGCAGGCCGGCCATGCCGGCCGCCAGCCGCGCCGCCATGGCATTGGCCTGGCGCGCGTTGCGCAGCCACAGGTCGTCCGCCAGATAGGCTTCCATCTGCGCCGACAGCAACCGCATCTTCGAGAACAGGTGGCCGCCGCGTTTGCGCCGATAGGCCAGTTCCGTGGCGCGTCCGGGTTCGAACAGCACGATGGCCTCGGCGCCCAGCACGCCGTTCTTGGTGGCGCCGAACGACAGCGCCGCGACGCCGGCTTTCCAGGTCATTTCCGCCGGCGTGCAGCCCAGGCTGACCAGGGCGTTGGCGAAGCGCGCGCCATCCATGTGCAGGGGCAGTCCGGCCTCGTGGCAGGCGGCGCCGATGGCCGAGATCTCGTCGCGCGAGTAGACGCTGCCGGTCTCGGTGGCCTGGGTGATGCTGACGCAGGAGGGGGGCATCGAATGCACGTCCCCGGCCTTGCGGCGCGCCTCCTGCGCGAGCTGGACGGGATCGATCTTGGCGTCGGCGCCGTCGAGCAGTGTGAGGCGCGCGCCGCCGCTGTAGAACTGGGGCGCGCCGCATTCATCGTTGGCGATGTGGCTGTGCGCGTGGCACAGCACGCTGCCCCAGGGCGGTGTCAACGCCGCCAGTGCCAGCGAATTGGCGGCGGTGCCGGTTGGCACCAGCAGCACGTCGACCTCGCGCTCGAAGATTTCGGCCAGGCGGCGCTCGACACGCAGGGTGATGTCGTCGGCGCCATAGGCCGGGGCCTGTCCCTCATTGGCCCGTTGCAGCGCGGCCAGGATCTGCGGACTGGCGCCGGCGGTGTTGTCGCTGGCAAAGCCCAGTTGTGGCGTGAAAACGGTGGGGGTATGCAAGGCGCGAAGCTCCGGCGGATACGGTCAGGCCCGCACTTTGCCGGACGCGCTCGCGCCGGGCTTGTAGAAAATTGCACCCGGCTCCTACACTGGGACGCACCCGCCGCCTCGCGCCGGGGCTTGTTTCCAAGGAGCGCATCATGTGCCGCTGGCTGGCTTATACCGGGAGTCCCCTGCAAATGGAAAGCGTGCTGTTCAAGGCAACGCACTCGCTGATCGACCAGAGCCTGCATTCGCGCATGGGCGCCACCACCACCAATGGCGACGGCTTCGGCCTCGGCTGGTATGGCAAACCGCCGGAACCGCCGTTCCGCTACCGTAGCGTGCATCCGGCCTGGAACGACCGCAACCTGCGCGAGGCGGCCCGCGCCATCCATTCGCCGCTGTTCGTGGCCCATATCCGCGCCGCCACCGACACGCCGGCCCAGGAAACCAATTGCCACCCGTTCCGCCACGGCAACTGGCTGTTCGTGCACAACGGCGTGATCCGCGACTATCCCTTGCTGCGGCGCGACCTGATGCTGATGATCGCGCCGGCGTACTTCGGCTCGTTGGAGGGGTCGACCGATTCCGAGGTGATGTTCCTGCTGGCGCTGAGCTTCGGCCTGGAGGAAGACGCGCTGCCGGCGCTGGCGCGCATGGTCGGCGCGGTAGAGGAAACCGGCCGGCGCCACGGCGTGGCGCGGCCGATCAACATGACGGTCTGCGCGCTGGATGGCGAGCGCCTGATCGCGGTGCGCTATTCCAGCGAGCGCGATTCGCGCACGCTGTTCCACAACACCTGCGTGCGCCACCTGCGCGAGCTCTATCCCGACGATCCGAAGGTCGCGGCGCTGGACGATGACGCCTTCCTGCTGCTGTCCGAGCCCTTGAGCGAGATGCCGGGGGCCTGGGAAGAAGTGCCCGAGTCCACCGCCATCATCGCCGGCCATGGTCGGGTCGAGCATCATCCATTCGCGCCGGTGCCGCCGGGCGCCTGAAGCGCGGCGCGTCGCGTGGCCGCCGCATGCGGTGCGGTGGATCGGATCAGTGCCCGGAGTGCAACGCCGGGTTCAAAGTCCCCCAGGCTGCCGTGCGCACCAGCGTCTCGACCGCGCCGGTCTGCGAGTTGCGGCGGAACAGCAGCCCGTGCTGGCCCGCCAGTTCCACGGCCTTGACCACCGCGCCCTCCGGCGTCAGCACGCGTGTGCCGGCGGTGATGTAGCAGCCCGCCTCCACCACGCAGTCATCGCCCAGCGAGATGCCGATGCCGGAATTGGCGCCCAGCAGGCAGCGCTTGCCGATGGCCACGACCTGTTTGCCGCCGCCCGACATGGTGCCCATGATGGAGGCGCCGCCGCCGATGTCGGTGCCGTCGTCGACGACGACGCCGGCGCTGATGCGGCCCTCGACCATGGATGCGCCCAGGGTGCCGGCGTTGAAGTTGCAGAAGCCCTCATGCAGCACGGTGGTGCCCGCCGCCAGGTGGGCGCCCAGGCGCACGCGCGCGGTGTCGGCGATGCGCACGCCTGCGGGTACCACGTAGTCGGTCATGCGGGGAATCTTGTCGACGCCACGGATTTCCAGCACTTGCCCGGTGGCACGCAATTGCCAACGCAAGGCATCGACCTGATCGACGGTGCAGGGGCCGGCCGAGGTCCAGGCGACATTGGCAAGCACGTTGAACAGCCCGTCCAGGTTGGCGCCATGCGGGCGAATCAGTCGATGGCTGAGCAAATGCAGGCGCAGGTAGGCGTCGTGCGCGTCGGCGGGCGGTGCGTCGAGCGCGGCGATGGCGGTGCGCACGGCAACGATGTCGACCTTGCGGCGGGTGTCGCGTCCGAGCGAGGTCGGCACATGTTCACCCAGCGCGGCGCGGGCTTCTTCCGGCGTCAGATGGCGCGTGCCGCCGGCCGGCGACGCGTCGGCCAGGGACGGGCGCGGGTACCACGTATCGAGGATGGTGCCGTCGGCGGCGATCGTGGCCAGGCCGTAGGCGATGGCGCTGTTGGCGGGGGTTGCTTGCATGGGCTGTTCTAGTGGGGGGGCGTCTCTCGGGTGGAATATTCTAGGGCCAGTTGACCCGTAACAGGTGCCCGGCGACAGGCGGCGGCCCATGCCGGGCTGCCTGGCCGCATCGCCTGTCATATTCGGCTGCCATGCTGGCGCGTGGCCCGATGCGCGCCGTGCGCGCGTCAAGGCGCGCAATGGCAATGGGAGACTCGCATGGAAAATGTGCCTGAACGCGATGCCGACGCGTTGCAGCGGCACCTGCGTCTGCAGGAAGACCTGATCGACAGCCTGGACGAAGAGCTGGAGATGGAGCTCGACGACTGGCGGGTGGGCAATGGCAATGCCGGCGGCGAGAGCTGGCACGCGCAGCGGCGCCAGTATTTCCGCGAACTGCTGCGCTTGCAGGGCGAACTGGTCAAGCTGCAGGATTGGGTGATGCATGGCGGCCATCGCCTGGTGGTGCTGTTCGAAGGGCGCGACGCGGCCGGCAAGGGCGGGGTCATCAAGCGCATCACGCAGCGCCTGAATCCGCGCGTGTGCCGGGTGGCCGCGCTCCCCGCGCCGACCTCGCGCGAACGCACGCAATGGTATTTCCAGCGCTATGCCGCGCACCTGCCCGCCGCCGGCGAAATCGTGCTGTTCGATCGCAGTTGGTACAACCGGGCGGGCGTGGAACGCGTGATGGGCTTCTGCAGCGATGCCGAGTACGAGGAGTTCTTCCGTTCGGTGCCCGAGTTCGAGAAGATGCTGGTTCGCAGCGGGATCCAGATCATCAAGTACTGGTTCTCGGTGTCTGACAATGAGCAGGAATCGCGCTTCCAGAGCCGTATCGACGATCCGCTCAAGCAATGGAAGCTGAGCCCCATGGACCTGGAAAGCCGGCGGCGCTGGGAGGCCTACACGCAGGCCAAGGAAGTCATGCTGGAGCGCTCGCACATTCCTGAATCCCCCTGGTGGGTGGTGCGCGCCGATGACAAGAAGAAGGCGCGCCTGAACTGCATCAGCCATCTGCTGGAGCAGGTGCCCTACCAGGCGGTGACGCACGCGGACGTGGTACTGCCCGAACGCGTCCATCACGAGGACTACCTGCGCCATCCGGTGCCCGAAGAGATGTTCGTGCCGGAGAAGTACTAGGCTCGGGGGGCCTGACCGCAGGCTGTCCGGACGCGCGCGGGGGGCGGGCCGCTGCCACGGCCGCCCGCCTGATGGATGCGGCGTTACGCCAGTTCCTTCAGCAGCAGCTCCCAGAACTTCAGGCGCTGTTCCAGCGTCGATACCAGGATGTACTCGTTCAGCGTGTGCGCCCCGTCGCCATCGGCGCCCAGGCCGTCCAGCGTCGGAATCCCCATGGCCGAAGTGAAGTTGGCGTCGCTGCCGCCGCCGGTCATCGGCGCGTCTTCCAGCAGGAAACCGGCGCGTTCCGCGTAGCCCTGCACCAGCGCCAGCAGCGCGGCGGCTTCCTCGGTCTTCACCATCGGCGGGCGGTTCAGTTCCACGTCGATGTCCAACTCAACGTCCGGGCCCACCGCGCACAGTTCGCGCATGCGGCGCAGCACGTCTTCGGCCGCGCCCATGTCGGGCACGCGGAAGTCCACCACACAGCGGCACAGTGCCGGCACGGTGTTGGTGACCGTGCCGCCGGCGATGGTGCCCACGCTCACGGTGATGCCGCGCTCGTAGTCCGTCATCGCTTCCAGCGCCAGCACCTGGTGCGCCATTTCGCGGATCGCGCTGCGGCCCTTCTCGTGCTGCATGCCGGCGTGGGCCGGACGGCCCTTGACGTTCAGGTTCAGCATGCCGGTGCCCTTGCGCGCCGTGACGCACTTGCCGCCGTTGGGACGGGCCGGTTCGCACACCAGGGCGTACTTGGCATTGGCGGCGAAGCGTTCGATGTGCGCGCGCGAGGCGTGGCTGCCGGTTTCCTCGTCGGGCACCACCAGGAAGTCCACCGGCAGTTGCGTCGCGCCGGGGCGGGCCACGCTGGCCAGCGCCGTCAGCGCCAGGTAGATGCCGGCCTTCATGTCGTAGCTGCCGGGGCCGTAGAGGCGGTCGCCGTCGATGCGCACCGGGTTTTCCAGCAACGTGCCGACCGGATGCACCGTATCCATGTGCGCCAGGATCAGGATGCTGGGGCGGGTGTCGCCGGGGGCGCGGTTGGTGGCGTACAGCAGCGGGCCGGTGGCGGGGCCGAGGGAGGACAGTTCCACCGTCAGACCCGCCGCGGCGGCGTAGTCGGCGATGATGCGGGCCATCGCGGCGATGCCGTCGGGGAAGTTCGAAGGCGATTCGCATTGCAGCCAGCTCTGGATGCCGGCGACGAGTTGTTCAGTGCGGGAAGTGGAGGACATGGCGATTCTGCTAGCGGAAATGAAAGGGAACGTTCAGGCGACCTGCTGGCCGGCCAGGCGGGCCAGCTCGGCGTCGCTCGGCATGGCGCCGTCGAACCACAGGCTGGCGCAGACCGCGGACATGGCGCGGCCATCGTGGCCGATGCCGGGCACCACCTGCAGCGTCCAGTTGAACGGCACGCCGCGGCGTTCGGCCTCCTTGCGGCCGGCCTCGAAGTAGTTGTGGGCGCGCGCGAAACGGTGCGGGCCCTGGCGCATGGCGGCCGGTTCCGAAGGCAGGTTGGGATCGTCGGTGGCGATGTCCTGGTCGCCGGCCAGGATCATCATCGGGTAAGCCAGCAGCTTGACCAGGTGGTCTTCCGTCAGGCCGACCCCGTCCATGCCTTCGGGGAACGGATGGTCGAAGGTCGGCAGCGTGTACCAGCCCGGGTTGCCGGCCGCCACGGCCTTGAACGGCGCGTGCGACTGGCTGCTCATCAGGCGGTGCACGAACTGGCCACCGGCCGAGTGGCCGAACAGGTAGACGTTCTCGCCATCGGTGATCTCGGCCGCGATCATGTCGCGAATCACGTTGCCCACCAGCGCGTAGGTCCAGCCGTCGATGTGGCGCGGATTGCCGCCGGCCGAGAACACGCGGCCATTGTTGTAGCTTTCCACGCCCGGCCAGATCTCGTTGGAGAAGGTCAGCGCCACGATCAGCAGCTTGTGCTTGTCGGCGGCCTCGACCCAGAAGTCGCGGTATTCGTCGCCGTTGCGCAGCACGCCGTGCTGCACGATCACCACCGGACGGTCCGGGGTGTAGCCGTAGGGGCGGTAGGTCTGCAGCTTGAACGGGCGATCGGAATTGCGATCCTCGTCGATATAGGCGATGGCGTTGCGGCCGGCATGGCCCATTTCGATGGCGATGCGGTCCACGTTGGACATGTCAGCGGGTTTCATGGCGTTCAGGTGGTGGCTTCGTTCAGATGGCAGGCCGACCAGTGGCCCGGAGAGATTTCCTTCAACGCCGGCGCCTGCTCGCGGCAGCGCGGCATGGCGTGCGGGCAGCGCGGGTTGAAGGTACAGCCCGACGGCGGGTTCAGCGGCGACGGGATTTCGCCCTTGATGGGCGTGAACTTGCGGCCGCGGCGCGCCACGTCCGGCACCTCGGCCATCAGCGCCTGGGTGTACGGATGGTTGGCGCGCGCGAAGATCTCGGCCGAGGTCGAGATCTCGACGATCTTGCCCAGGTACATGATAGCCACGCGATCCGAGATGTGGCGCACCACGCCCAGGTCGTGGCTGATGAAGAGGTAGGTGAAACCGTGCTGCTCGCGCAGGTCCATGAACAGGTTGATGACCTGCGCCTGGATCGACACGTCCAGCGCCGCCACCGGTTCGTCGCACACCAGGAACTTGGGCGCCACCATCAGCGCGCGGGCGATGCCGATGCGCTGGCGCTGGCCGCCCGAGATCTGGTGCGGGAAGCGGTCGCGGTACTCGGTGTCCAGGCCCACTTCGGTCAGGGCCTGGTCAATGCGCGCGGGGATCTCGGCCGGCGGCGCCAGCTTGTGCACCTTGAGCGATTCACCCAGGATCTGGCGCAGGCGCTGGCGCGGATTGAGCGAGGCCTGCGGGTCCTGGAAAATCATCTGCACGCCCAGCGTGTAGGCCAGTTTGTCGCGCCCGCCCAGGCGGCGCGGGTCCTGGCCCTGGTACAGCAATTCGCCCTCGGTCTGGCGATGCAGCCCGGCGACGACGCGGCCCAGGGTGGACTTGCCGCAGCCGGACTCGCCCACCAGGCCGACGACTTCGCCGCGGCCGATGCGCAGGTCGACGCCGTTGACGGCATACACGGTGCGTCGGTCGATGGGGCGGCCGGCCAGGGCCAGGATGCGTTGGGCCAGGTCGGGGCGCTGTTCGAAGCGCTTGTGGACGTTCCTGAGTTCGATGACAGGGGTGTCGGCTTGACTCATGCTTGCTCGGCCTCGCGGGCGATCGGGACGTAACAGCGATAGCTGCGCGAACCTTCGGTGGTGACGGTGGGGGCTTGCTCGGTGCAGCGCGTGACCGCGCGGGTGCAGCGCGGCCGGAAGGCACAGCCCGACGGCCGGCCGGCCAGGCTCGGCGCCATGCCGTTGATCTGGTGCAGGCGCGCGCCCGGCGTGGTGGCGCCGGGCATCGAATCCAGCAGGCCACGGGTGTAGGGATGCAGCGGCGCGTCCAGCACCTGTTCGACCGGGCCGCTCTCGACGATGCGGCCGGCGTACATGACGGCCACGCGGTCGGCCAGCTCGGCCACCACGCCCAGGTCGTGGGTGATCCAGATCAGCGCCGTGTTGTGCTCGCGGCAGATCTCCTGCATGCGGTACAGGATCTGGCCCTGGATGGTCACGTCCAGCGCCGTGGTCGGCTCGTCGCAGATGATGAGGTCCGGCTTGTTGAGCATGGCGATGGCGATCGCCACGCGCTGGCGCATGCCGCCCGAGAACTCGTGCGGATAGCTCTTCAGGCGCTTTTCCGGCGACGGAATGCCGACCATGGCCAGCGCCTCGCGGCAGCGTTCCAGCGCTTCGGCGCGCGGCACGTTCTCGTGCGTCAGGATGGCTTCCATCATCTGTTCGCCGATGCGCAGCACCGGGTTGAGCGTCATCAGCGGGTCCTGGAAGATCATGGCGATGCGGTTGCCGCGCAACTGGCGCATCTGTTCTTCGGACAGCTTGCGCAGGTCGTTGCCCTTGAACTTCACTTCGCCGTCGACGACTTCTCCGGGCGGATCGATCAGCCCCAGCAGCGAGAAGCCGGTGACCGACTTGCCCGAGCCGGACTCGCCGACCAGGCCCACGATCTCGCCGCGGCGCACGGTCAGGTCGACGCCGTCGACCGCCAGCCACGCGCCGGCCTCGGTATGGAATGCGGTGCGCAGGCCGCGCACTTCTAGAAGCGTGTCACTCATATCATTTGTCCATTGCGCCAGTCGCCAAGCAGGCGAGAGGCCTTGCCCAATCGGGATGCCGCGGAGCCGGCTCCGCCGGTCCGCTGGCATGCCCCCTTGAGGGGGGAGCGCGAAGCGCTTCGGGGGTGGGTCATTTCCTCGGATCCAGGCTTTCGCGCAGGCGGTCGCCGACGATATTGATTGAAAGAATGAGCAACAGCAGCGCAATGCCCGGGAACAGGCTGATCCAATAGTCGCCGGACAGCAGGTACTGGAAGCCGTTGGAGATCAGCAGGCCCAGCGACGGCTCGGTGATCGGCACGCCGACGCCCAGGAACGACAGCGTCGCTTCCAGCGCGATGGCGGTGGCGATCTGGATGGTGGCGAACACCATGACGGGGCCAAGGCAGTTGGGCAGCAGGTGGAACACCATGATGCGCCAGGCCGGAAATCCCAGGTTGGCGGCCGCTTCGACGTATTCCTTGCGGCGTTCCTGCAGCGCGCGGCTGCGCATGATGCGGGCATAGTGGCCCCATTGCACCAGCACCAGCGCCAGGATCACCTTGTCGACCCCGCGCCCCAGCACCACCAGCAGCACCAGCGCCACCAGGATGGTCGGGAAACCCAGGATGAAGTCGACGATGCGCATCAGCACGGTGTCGACCAGGCCGCCGACGTAGGCGGCCACCAGGCCGACCGCGCCGCCCACGGCGGTGGCCAGCGTCACCGCCGACAGGCCCACCATCAGGCTGATGCGCAGGCCATAGAGAATGGCGCTGAGCATGTCGCGGCCCTGGTCGTCGGTGCCGAGCCAGGCGATGCTGCCGTCCATCAGCGCCTGGCGCGGCGCCAGGCGGCCATCCAGCAGCGACAGGTTGGCCAGGTCATAGGGATTCTGCGGCGCAAAGTAGGGCGCGAACACCACCAGCAGCACCAGGATGGCCAGGGCGATGGCCGAGCCGCGCACGGTGGGGCGGGCCCGCAGTTTCTTCAGGATCGAGGCGCGCTTGGGCGTATCGGCCAGGGGCTGGACGGTACGGGTGCGGCCGGTATTGGGAGATTGAGCCATGGGAGTTATTGAGCGGGGGTCACGAGTTGCACGCGCGGATCGAGCGCGGCGTACAGGATGTCCACGACCAGGTTGATGACCACGAAGATCAGGGTGACCAGCATCACGTACGCGACCACCACGGGCCGGTCGAGCTGGTAGACGCTGTCGATGAGCAGCTTGCCCATGCCGGGCCACGCGAACACGGTTTCGGTGATGGTGGAATAGGCGATCAGGCTGCCGAATTCCATGCCGATGACAGTGACCACCGGGATCAGTATGTTGCGCAGGATGTGGCGGCGCACGATGCGGCCGGGCTTGATGCCCTTGGCGCGCGCGAACTTCACGTAGTCCTGGCTGCGGGCCTCGACCACGCCCGAGGCGGTCAGGCGCAGCACCAGCGCGATGTTGGCCAGCGCCAGGTTGATCGCCGGCATGATCAAGTGCGACCAGCCGTCGGCCGTCAGGATCGACAGGCGCACGCCCAGCACGGTCACGGTGTCGCCGCGGCCGGTGGCGGGCAGCCAGCCGAGCCACACCGCGAACAGCAGGATCAGCATCATGCCCTGCCAGAAGTTGGGCAGCGAAAAGCCCAGCACCGACGACGACATGATGCCGCGGCCCAGGGGCTCATCGCGGTACAGGCCGGCCACCAGGCCCAGCGGAATGCCGATCACACAGGTCAGGCCGATGGCCACGATCACCAGTTCGAAGGTGGCGGGGATGCGCTGCACGATCAGCTCGATGGCCGGGATGCCGTGCACGAACGAGGTGCCCAGGTCGCCGTGCAGCGCGCGCCACAGGAACCCTGTGTACTGCTGCCACACGGGCAGGTCCAGGCCGAGGCGGGCGATCATCGCCTCGCGCGCCGCCTGGCTGGCTTCGGGGCTGACCAGCAGTTCGATCGGGTCGCCCACGGCATACACCGCGAAGAAGACCACGACCGAGACGGCCAGCAGCACGAACAGACTCTGGATCAGTCTGCGTAGGATGAAAAGGGCCACGTGATATTTCCTTGGTGGGCTCGGGGTTGCAGGCGCCGGAAATGGCGATCTTTATGGATAGGCGGGCTTGGCCGGCATGGCCAGGGTGTATTGGTCGGCGCGGCCTTCGTACGTCAGGCCCTTGCGGAACGCCCAGATGCCGCTTTCGAAATGCGGCGGAGTGCTGGGCAGGTCGGCCAGCGCCAGGACCAGGGAAGCTCGCAGCCGCTTCCCGCCCACCGCCGGATCGACGGCGGCCGCCAGCGTACAGGTCGATAACGCGCTGCGGATGAAAACGTTTGCGGACATGCTGCTTCCCTTGGTGGCTTTTTATATGAGGCGGCGCGCCATCGAGGGCGCGCCGCGCAATGGCTCTAGACGATCGGTTGCGCCAGCCGCACCACCGTGACGCCGGCTCGCAGATTGGCGGTCGACGGCATGATCAGGACGCAGTTGTCGTACGGCGTGGTCACGGCCTCGCCCTCGGACCAGCCGATGACGGTGCCGGCGCGCGCCAGCGTCTCCAGGCCCTTCCAGGGTTCGGCGAAACGGAAATCGGCGCTCTTGGCCGTGATCGCGTGGGTCACGCGCAGCGCGCGCTGGGCACTGGCCTGTGGCGCGAACCAGGCGGCGGGCAGGTCGGCTTCGTCCACCGTGCCGGCGGCCGCCAGGAAACGCGCCATCTGGTCGAGCGCCACGCCGCGCGCCTCGGGCGCGCCATGGAAGCCGCATTCGATCAGCAGCGAGCGGGTGCCGTTGTCGCCGGCTTCGCCGAAGCGGCCGTAGTCGCGCATGCGCACGCCGGCGGCATGGCCGGCGTCGGCGATGATGGTGGCGGGGTTGCCCAGCGACAGGGCCAGGTCGATGTTGCGCTGTTCCATGCCGGTCAATTGGAGCGGCACGTCGGAATTGCTCATCGAGTGGAAATCCAGCAGCCAGTCGGCCTGCGCCACCCACGGGCGGATGGCGGCGGCGCGGCGGCGTTCCTGGCTGATGGGCTGGGCCAGCTTGTCGTCGCTCCAGACCCGGTTCATGTCTTCGTCGACGAAGCGCGCCGGCGCGTAGTTGGCGGGGTCGAAGCGGTCGAACGCGGCCAGGTTGCAGAACGCCAGCGTCAGCGAGCCGCGGCGCGGTCGCAGGCCGGCGGCCAGCGCGTCCTTCAGGGCCCAGGCGCCACACAGCTCGTTGCCGTGGATCAGGGCGCTCAGCATCACGTGCTTGCCCGGCGCGCCGGAATCGAAATGCCAGACGCCGGGCGTTTCCGTGTTGCCCACGCGTTCGGCCGCCAGATCCGGACAGGCGAGGAGAAATGGGCGCGGACGCGGCGCGGTAGAGGACGAGGACATGGGAACTCCGATCAAGCGGGGGGATTGTATAGGGGATGGCGGTCGAAGGCGGTCAGGAGGCGGTCAGCCGGGGCTTGGGGACTGCCGCTGCGCCGCCAAGGCCGCGCCTTGTTCACCCAGGTCCCAGAACAGCCCGGCCATCACGGCCACGGCCTCGCCTGCCACGGAAGCGAGCAGGTGCTCGTCGGGGCCGTGCTGGCAGCAGGCCGGATAGGAGTGTGGCACCCAGAGGGTGGGCAAGCCGAGTACGTCCGAGAAGGCGTCATTGGGCACCGTGCCGCCGAGGTTGGGCAGCAGCGCCGGCGTCTTGCCGGTCGTGGCGGCCAGCGAATCCACGGCCCAGCGCGCCCAGGCGTCGTCCGGATCCAGCCGCGTGGCCGGGGTGCCGCGCCGCACGCGCACCGCGACCTGCGGCAGGCCGCAAGCATCCAGGTGCTGGCGCAGAATGCCTTCGGCGTGGCGCCAATCGGTGCCGACCACGAAGCGCAGGTTGCAGGTGGCGCTGGCGCGTGGTGGAATCGCGCCTACCGGGTTGTCGGGGTTGCCGGTCTTGTAGGCCAGCACTTCCAGCGTGTTCCAGCCGAACAGGCGTTCGGCCAGTGACAGGCCGGGTTCGCCCCAATCCGGATCGAGCTCGGGCGCGTCGTCGTCCCGCCCCACTTCTATGCGCGCCAGCGCCTGGCGCACCGCGGGAGGAATGGGCGGCGGGCGCAGGCCATCGACCAGCAGGCGGCCGCGCGCGTCCACCAGGCTGGCCAGCGCGTGCGCCAGGATAAGGCCCGGATTCGGCAGCACGCCGCCCCAGTTGCCGGAGTGGTGGGCATGGTCGCGCAGGTCGACCTCCAGGTCGAACAGCAGCGTCCCGCGCGACCCGAGGAACAGCGTCGGCAGATCGGCCGCCAGGCGCGGTCCGTCGGAGGCAATGAAGACATCGGCGGCCAGCGACTCGCGCCAGGCGTTGCAGGCCTGGTGCAGGCCGGGCGAGCCGACTTCCTCGCCGCATTCCACCAGCATGCGCAGGTTGAAACCGAGGCGCCCGCCGCGTTCGGCCCGCACCTGTTCCAACGCGGTCATATTGATGCAGTACTGTCCTTTGTTGTCAGCCGTGCCGCGGCCGTACCAGCGATTCCCTTCGGCCGTCAGCCGCCACGGCGACAGGCCGGCGCGCCACTGGTCGTCGTAGCCGCGCACCACGTCGCCATGGGCGTACATCAGCACAGTGGCCTGGGCCGGGTCCTCGATGCGTTCGGCCAACAGGAACGGCGGACCGTTGGCGACGGGGTTGTCCGCGATGCGCCAGGTACAGCCCAGGCTTTCCAGGCGCGGCGCGATCGCCGTGCGCAGGTAGTCGTACAGCGTCGGGCGCTGGCCGGGGTCCTGGCTTTCGGTGCGGTACGCGACCAGTTCGGCCAGGTCGCGTTGCAGGGCGCCGCTTTCGGCGTACGCGAGCGCACGGCCGATGGCGGCGGCGCGGGTGACTGCTGCTGACACGGACTTCCCCTTTTCGTGGCCGGGCGCGTCAGGAGAAGCCCGGCTGGATCATTGCGCAAATTCTAGGATCAGGGAAGCTTTCTCTACAATTAGAATATTTATCGGGAGCTTTGCAGAAAAAGCAAAGCTCACTATTGCCACTCCCCGCCCAAACGAGGCCGAACATGCATGGCATTGCCTTGCGGTATTTTGTCGAAGTCGCCCAGGCCGGCAGCCTGAGCGGCGCATCCGAGCGCCTGCACGTGGCGGTGTCGGCCATCAGCCGGCAGATTGCCAAGCTGGAGGAAGAGGCCGGCGCGCCGCTGTTCGAGCGTGCCGCGCGCGGCATGGTGCTGAGCGAGGCCGGTCGGCTGCTGCTGGCCCATGCGCGCCGCACCTTGCTGGAATCGGATTCGGTGCTGCAGGAGATCGCCGCGCTCAAGGGCATGGCGCGCAACGAAATCCGCATGGCGGCGGTCGAGGGCGTGGCGCGGATCTTCCTGCCATCGGCCATGGCGCGCTTTCGCCGCGACTGGCCCGAGGCGCGCTTCGACCTGTACGTGGGCACGCCGGCCGACGTCGCGCGCCGCGTCGCCGAAGGCAGCGTCGAACTGGGCATGACCTTCAACGTCGAACGGCTCAGCGGTGTCAGCGTGCGCTATTCGCGACGCGCGCCGGTGCATGCGGTCATGGCGGCGGGCCATCCGTTGGCCGGCCGCAAGAGCGTCAGCCTGCAGGACCTTGGCCGCTATCCGCTGGCGCTGACCGGTCCGGGCACGACCACCCGCCACTTGTTCGAGATGGGCTGCATGCTGGAATCGGTGCAGCTCGAACCCACCTTCACCTGCAACGACTCCTCGCCGCTGCATGGTTTCGTGTTCGGTTCCGACGCCATCATGCTCAGCGGCTACATCTCGGTGGCCTGGAGCCTGAAGCGCGACGAACTGGTGGCGGTGCCGATCTCCAACGCGCAGTTGCAGTCGCGCACCTTGCAGTTGCATGTCATGCAGGGACGCCGGCTGCCGTCCAAGACGGAAGCGTTCATCGATCTGCTGTCGCGCGAACTGGACGTGCTGCTGGAGGAAGGGCCCGGCGCCTGACTCGCGCCGCCGCCAAGTGAAAACGGCTGCCCTCGGGCAGCCGTTTTCATGTCGCGCGCGCCGGATTACTTGGCGTCGGGCTTGACCGACGTGGCCAGGGTGAACTGGTCGCGGCGGCCTTCGTAGGAGATGCCCTTGCGGAAGGCCCAGATGCTGCTTTCGAAGTGCAGCGGGATCAGCGGCACGTTGTCCAGCGCGATCTGGGTGGCTTGCTGCAGCAGCTTCTCGCGCTGCGGCGCGTCGACCGTGACGATGGCCTGCTTGTAGACCTTGTCGAAGTCGGCGTTGCTGAAGCCGCCATAGTTGCTGGTGCCCAGGCTCTTGGGCGAATCGAGCGAGGCGACCCAAAGCTGGAACAGCGCCGAGGCCTCGCCCGTTTCCGCCGGCCAGCCGCCCATCGAGAAGCTGAACTCGCGCTTGGCGCGCTTCGGGAAGTAGATCGAGGCGGTCATGGCGTCGACGTTGGTCTTGATGCCGACGCGGGCCAGGTACTGGGCCACGGCCTGCGCCACCTGGCCGTCATTGACGTAGCGGTCGTTGGTGGACGACAGTGTCAGCTCGAAGCCATTGGGGTAGCCGGCTTCGGCCAGCAGCTTCTTGGCGCCTTCCGGGTCGTACTTGATTTCCGGGGCCTTGGGCAGGGCGCCGAACATGCCGTCGGGCATGTACTGGTAGGCCGGGGTGGCCATGCCGTCCATGATGCGGGCGGTGATGGTCTTGCGGTCGATCGCCATCGAGATGGCCTTGCGCACGCGCAGGTCCTGCAGCGGATTCTTGCCGTCGGCGCTCTTGACGAACGGGCTCGGGTTGCGCGCGACGTCGGGCTGGAAGAACACCAGGCGGGTCGAGGGCGTGGCCACGAAGCCGAACTTGGGGTTGTCCTTCAGGCGCTGCAGGTCACGCGCGGCGGGGTTCTCGATCAGGTCGAAGTCGCCCGACAGCAGACCGGTCAGGCGCGGGCCGGCGGCCGGCACCGGCACGAACTTCACTTCCTTCCAATAGGGCTTCGGACCCCAGTAGTTCTCGTTGCGCACCAGCTCGATGCCGGTGCCCTTGACGTAGGACTTCAGGGTGTACGGGCCGGTGCCGATGGCATCCTTGCCGTTGTTGAAGTCGGCCACCGTCGGCCACGGGCCGGTCACGCCGCAACCCTTCTTCGGGTCGAAGGTCAGCTTGCCGTGCTCGACGATGCCGTTCCAGATGATCGGCAGCGAGCGCGCCAGTTCGGCCGGCATCAGCGGGAAGGGCGCACCGGTCTTGATGATGACCGTGTGCGCGTCGGGCGTCTGCACGTCGGTGATCAGCTTGGTCGTGTCCATGTAGGACTGCGACACGTTGGTTTCGTTGTTCAGCGTGCGGCAGATCGTGAACAGCACGTCTTCGGAGGTGAACGGCTTGCCGTTGGAGAACTTGACGTCGTCGCGCAGCTTGAATTCCCAGGTCAGGTCGTCCAGGTTCTTCCAGGACGTGGCCAGCGCGGGCACCAGCTTCATGTCGGCGCTGCGGCCCACCAGCGAACTGTAGACGTGCGCCGACAACGCGTCGTTCTGCGTCATCTTGTGGTAATGGGGATCGGCCGAGGTGGGTTCGGCCGACAGGCCGATCTTCAGCGTCTGGGCCTGGGCAGCGGCCAAGGGAATGGCGGCGGCCACAAGGGCCAGGGTAGTGCGCAACTTCATGGTGACAACTCCGGATGGGGAACGAACCGGATCGTGCTTGCGGTGGCAAACAGCGGAGCCGCCAACCGGGAAAACTGGGCGTCGGCCGGGGGGCTTGCGGTGTTGTTGGCGCCAGGCACGACGGCAAGGGGCCGATTATCGGTAGGCGGTTCGCGCGCTGTCAATGCGCGCCGCGCTGACGCTAGGGTAAACGCCAAGGGGCGCAAACCCGTTGTTGGCGCGGGCCAAATGCCAATCGCCCCAGCGTGAAACCGTCCCGCTTCGGGACGGCTTCGCACTGGGGCGACAGGGGTTATTGCTGCGCAATGACGGGGGCAGGGCGTCGCGAAGGCCCCGCAAGCGGGGCCGGCGCGGCGCGATGGCGCCTGGTGAGGGGAGCAAGGCTCGACGCCCCGGGCGCCAGGGGCCGATGCAACGGGCGCCGCCTCGGCGGCGGGCTTCGCATCGGCAGCGCGTCAGGCGGGATCGCGGGAGATCGGTCGCGATTCAGCCTGTCGCGGCTGGTCTTACCACTGCGAGCCGGAGAAGCGCGAGCTGGCGGCGCGGGCCTTGTTCATCGATTCGTTGACTTCGTCGATGAAGGCGAACACGCCAGCGACAGCGGCGGCGATGGCTTTGCCAGCCTTCTTCAGGCTGGTCAGCGGGTGGGAATTCGGTTGGTTCTCGAGAGCGCCGCGGAGCAGGTCACGCTCCAGCGCGTCGGTCAGGCGGGCAGTGTGGTTCAGGGTCAGTTCGCTCATGGTTTTCTCCAGTCCGTTTCGTCTTGGGGTAAACCATTATAGGGATAACCCTAGATTAAAAGCAACGCGTTTTTAGGGGAAAACCCTAGTGTGTTGTAAAAATGTGTTTTCCCCCCGGGGGTTTAGGCTGTCGGTCCGCCGTTGCGCAGGCCCCGGGCTGCGTCTGCCAGCTCGCCCGCGGTCAGTCCGATCGGGCCGATGCCCCGGGCCACCAGGGCGTCGGCGGCCGCGCCGTGCAGCCAGACCGCGCCGGCCACGGCCTGCTCGAGTGGCAGCCGCTGAGCCAATAACGAGCCCAGGATGCCGGCCAATACGTCCCCGGTTCCCGCCGTGGCCAGGCCCGGGTTGCCGCTGGTGTTGCGGCGCCAGGTGCCGTCCGGGGCACAGACCAGCGTGCCGGCCCCCTTCAGGACCACCCAGGCGCCGAAGCGCAGCGCCAGCGCCTGGGCGGCGGCGGGGCGGTCGGCCTGGACGCGGGCGGTATCCTGGCCGAGCAGCCGGCCGGCCTCGGCCGGGTGCGGGGTCAGCACTACCGGGCCGTTGCCCCAGTTGGGCTGGATGCCGCCGTTGGCCAGCAGGTTCAGGCCGTCGGCGTCCAGCACCAGCGGCGCGCCATGGCGCAGCACGAACAGTTCGGACAGGGCGTTGGCGGCGCTCGCGCCAGCGCCGATGCCGCAACCGGCAACCCAGGCGGTCACGCCCCAGTCCGTGTCGAGCAGCGAGCGCGCGTCGCGCAGCATCAGTTCGGGCTGTAGCGGATCGCAGGGCAGCGGCGCCGCGTCCTGGGCGAAGCCCACCAGCACCTTGCCGGCGCCGGTCTTGAGCGCGGCGCGCGCGGCCAGCAGCGCCGCGCCTTCCATGCCGCGCCCGCCGCCCACCACGCCGACGGTGCCGAAACTGCCCTTGTGGCTGTCCGGATCGCGCACGGCGAACAAGGCCGGCAGGTCGTCGCGGCGGATCTCGCCGGCAAAGGAGGGGGCGGGGGTGTTCATGGGCTGAGGCTCCAGGATCGGCGAGCGGCATCGGGATGGGCGCTATCCACTATAGTGCCCCAAAACACGCGGCCTTCCGCCCGCGCCACCGGAGACAAAAATGACCGATATCACGCTGGAACACTATTCCGCCTACGAGTCCCTCAAGCTGCGCCGCCATCCCAATGGCGTGCTGGAGCTGATCATGGGGGCCAAGGACGGCAAGCCGGGCAAGCTGTCCACCGCCGACGACCGCATGCACCGCGAGCTGGCCGACATCTGGCGCGATATCGACACCGACCCCGACACCCGGGTGGTGGTGATCCGCGGCGAGGGCAAGGGCTTCTCGGGCGGCGGCGACCTGGACCTGGTGCAGCAGATGGCGGACGACTTCGACGTGCGCACCCGCGTCTGGCGCGAGGCGCGCGACCTGGTCTACAACATCATCAATTGCAGCAAGCCGATCGTGTCGGCGATGCATGGCGCCGCCGTGGGCGCGGGGCTGGTGGCGGGCCTGCTGGCGGACATCTCGATCGCCGCGCGCGACGCCCGCATCATCGACGGCCACACCCGCCTGGGCGTCACGGCCGGCGACCACGCCGCCATCGTCTGGCCGCTGCTGTGCGGCATGGCGCGCGCCAAGTACTACCTGATGCTGTGCGAGACCGTGAGCGGCGAAGAGGCCGAGCGCATTGGCCTGGTGTCGCTGTGCGTGGACGAGGCCGAACTGATCGGCCGCGCCTTCGAGGTGGCCAACCGCCTGGCGGCCGGCTCGCAGACCGCGATCCGCTGGACCAAGTATTCGCTGAACAACTGGCTGCGCATGGCCGGTCCGACCTTCGATACGTCGCTGGCGCTGGAATTCATGGGGTTCGGCGGCCCGGACGTGCGCGAAGGCGTGCAGTCGCTGCGCGAGCGGCGGGCGCCGAACTTCCGGCCCGACTCGCCGTTCTGATAAGGACGGCTGCCGGCCGCGCCGGATTCACTTCTTGAAGAACGCCGCGAACGCGGCCTGCGCCTCTTCCGTCTGCAAACGTGCGCGGAACTGCTGCGCCTCGTAATCGAGGGTGTCCTGGATCGCCTGCCGGTCCGGGCGCTTGAGCATGGCCTTGGTCAGCCGCAAGGCGGCTGGCGGCTGCTTGGCCAGACTGGCGGCGGTGGCCTGCGCGGCCGCCAGGGCGCCGCCCTTGGCGGTGACCGCGGTGGCCAGGCCGGCTTCGCAGGCTTCCCGCGCCGAGAACGCCTTGCCCTGCAACAGCCATTCGGCGGCCCGGCGGGCGCCGGCCAGGCGCGGCATCAGCAGGCTGGACGCGCCCTCGGGGCACAGGCCCAGCGCCACGAACGGCATGCGCAGCGTGGCGCCTTCGCCGATGTAGACGAAGTCGCAATGCTGCAGCAGCGTCACGCCGATGCCGATGGCGTAGCCCTCGACGGCGGCGATGACCGGCACGTCGGCCTGCGTCAGGGTGCGCAGGAAGGTCAGTCCGGCGCTGTCGCCGGCGCCGCGCTCGGCCTGGAAGTCGCGCAGGTCGTTGCCGGCGGTGAAGTGTTCGCCGGCGCCGGCCAGGATCACCGCCGACACGCCGGTGTCGGCGCTGGCCAGCGCGATCTGTTCGGTCAGCGCCGTGTAGGTGGCCGTGTCGAGTGCGTTGCGGCGATCCTGGCGGTCGATCACCAGCGTCAGCACCGCGCCGTCGCGCGTGACCCGCAGCCCGGCGCTCATGCGAAGGTCCTGGCGGCCAGTTGCGTCTTGGCCTCGGCGTACTCGCGGCGCAGCGTGTCGACGATCTGGCGCGTCGGCTGCACGCTGCCGATGTTGCCCACGCCCTGGCCCGCGCCCCAGATGTCCTTCCACGGCTTGACGCGGCTGGAGCCGAAATTGGAGGCGCCGCTGTCTGGTTGCGGCAGATTGGCCGGATCGAGGCCGGCGGCCGCGACGCTGGCCTTGAGATAGTTGCCGGGAATGCCGGTGAAGAACGGGGTATAGAGGATGTCGGCGGCGCTGGCCTCGACGATGGCGGCCTTGTAGCCGTCGCTGGCGTTGGCTTCCTCGCTGGCGATGAAGCGCGTGCCCATGTAGGCGAAGTCCACGCCCATGGCGAGCGCGGCCAGCACCTGGGCGCCGGAGGTGATGGCGCCCGACAGGATCAGCGGGCCGTCGTAGAAGCGGCGCACCTCGGACACCAGCGCGAACGGGCTGAGCGTGCCGGCATGGCCGCCCGCGCCCGCGCACACCAGGATCAGGCCGTCCACGCCCGCCTCCAGCGCCTTTTCGGCGTGGCGGATGGTGGTGACGTCGTGGAACACCTTGCCGCCCCAGTCGTGGATGCCTTTGACCAGGTCGCCGGGCGCGCGCAGGCTGGTGATGATCAGAGGCACGCGGTGGCTGGCGCACACTGCCAGGTCCTGTTCGAGCCGGTCGTTGGACTGGTGGATGATCTGGTTGACGGCGTAGGGCGCGACGGCGGCGCCCGGATTGGCCTCGCGGTACGAGGCCAGCCCCGCCTGGATCTCGTCCAGCCAGTCGGTCAGCAGGCTCTGCGGACGCGCGTTCAGCGCCGGAAACGAACCGACGATGCCGCTCGTGCATTGCGCGACGACCAGCTTCGGGTTGGACACGATGAACATGGGGGCGCTGATGACCGGCAGGGACATCTGGCCATACAGATCTGTCACTAGGGTGTGGGGCATAACGGCGTCACGTGGGGTTTCGGGTTGAGCGCCCAAGCCGCGCTTGCGTGGCGGAAAGGGATGTGCCTACAATTACCTACCGACCGTCCGGTAATTAATTAATCTTTATTTAACGGCAAGCGCCGAACCGCTGTCAATGGAACCGAACCGCGCGCGGTCCGGCATTGCCTGCCTCGACGCCGCCTCACCAGGTTCCCGCATGGCGACTTCCGCAGCCCCCGCCACCAAACGCGCCCGCGCCGGCCGCCCGCCGACACTGGCGGCGCCGCGCGAACGCATCCTGGCCGAAGCCGCCAAGCTGTTCGCGCGCAGCGGCTACGACGGCAGTTCGGTGTCGGACCTGGCCGCCGCCATCGGCGTGTCCAAGGCCGCCATCTATCACTACTTCACCACCAAGCAGGACATCTACGACGCCATCATCCTGGCGGTGCTCAACGGCCTGAACCAGAGCGTCGGCCAGGACGTGGCGCGCGCCGAGGGCGCCGTCGCCCGCCTGCGCGCCTTCATGGTGGGACACGCGCGCTACTTCGAGCAGCATCACGCCGAGTTCGTCACCATGCTGATCGGCTATTCCGGCATGGCGCTGCCCGAACGCGAGGATGCCGCCCGCCTGCGCGACGGCTACGAGAAGCGCCTGCGCGACCTGATTGCGCAGGGCGTGGCCGAAGGCGCGTTCCGGCCGCTGGACGTGGCCGCCACCGGCCGCGCCGTGCTGTCGATGCTGAACTGGATGGTGCGCTGGTACAAGCCCGGCCAGGGCGACAGCGCCGAGGCCATCGCCGCCGGCTACTTCGATTTACTGGTTGGCGGTATGCGCCCCTGAGCGCCGCCGCCCCGCACTCCCGAGAGACTGACATCATGGCCCTGGATACCGAAACCCTGAACCTGTTGCTGGACGCCGTGCGCCGCTTCGTGCACGAACGCCTGATTCCCGCCGAGGACGAACTGGCCGCCAGCGGCCAGGTGCCGCCGGACATCGTCGCCGAAATGCGCGAGCTGGGCCTGTTCGGCCTGTCGATCTCGCCGGATCACGGTGGCCTGGGCCTGACGATGGAAGAAGAAGTGAAGGTGGTGTTCGAGCTGGGCCAGACCTCGCCCGCGTTCCGTTCGCTGGCGGGCACCAACATCGGCATCGGCTCGCAGGCCATCGTGCTGGCAGGCACCGATGAACAGCGCGCCCGCTACCTGCCGCGCCTGGCCAGCGGCGAGCTGATCGGCTCGTTCGCCCTGACCGAACCCGACGCCGGTTCCGATGCCATGGCGCTGCGCCTGTCGGCCGAACGCGACGGCGACCACTACGTGCTCAACGGCACCAAGCGCTACATCACCAACGCGCCCATCGCCGGCCTGTTCTCGGTCATGGCCCGCACCGCGCCCGAGCGCCGCGCCAATTCCATCTCGTGCTTCCTGGTCGAAGCCGGCACGCCGGGCCTGATCATCGGCAAGCCCGACAAGAAAATGGGCCAGGCCGGCGCCCTGACCAGCGACGTGGTCTTCGACAATTGCCGCGTCCCCGCCTCGGCCCTGCTGGGCGGCGAGGAAGGCAACGGTTTCCGCACCTCGATGCGCGTGCTCGACAAGGGCCGCCTGCACATCTCGGCCCTGTGCGTCGGCATTGCCGACCGCCTGCTGCGCGATGCAGTCCAGTACGCCACCGAACGCAAGCAGTTCGGCCAGCCCATCGCCGAGTTCCAGTTGATCCAGGCCATGATCGCCGACAGCCAGGCCGAACTCTACGCCGCCCGCTGCATGGTCCTGGACGCCGCCCGCATGCGCGACCGCGGCGAGAACACCACCATGCAGGCCGCCTGCTGCAAGCTCTACGCCACCGAAATGGTCGGCCGCGTCGCCGACCGCGCCGTCCAGATCCACGGCGGCGCCGGCTACATGTCCGAATACGCCGTGGAACGCTTCTACCGCGACGTGCGCCTGTTCCGCATCTTCGAAGGCACCTCGCAAATCCAGCAGCTGGTCATCGCCCGCGAGGTCATCAAGGCCAACAGCTAAGCAGGGCGACGGCGTGGCGGGCATGCACCGCCACGCCTAATACCGGGACCTCATCAATAGGGCAGGGCGCCATGCATCATGTGCCGCGAGGCGCCCATGCAACGAGAAGGTCTTCCACCCACGCGCAGCGTCAGACTCAAACGCAAGCCCCCACGTAAGCCAAAGAAGGCTGCCCGCGCAGCCGCCTTTGGCGGGCCCCGCCCCACCCCTCAACCCCCCCATGGTCGTCACCAGAATGCCAAGCACACCGTCCGTCCCAGCGCCCGCCATGAGCCTTCAGCGCAGCCCTTTGCGGTGTGGCGTGGGGAATGGGGGGCGTGTAGATGCGCCCGACGGAATCCGAAGGAGTCGCCGCAGGCGAGGACGAGGATGAGTAAGGGGCAGTCCGGAGCGAACGCTCCGGACCGCAATCGTAGCCCCCGATTCCCCACGCCACACCGCAAAGGGCGTCTAAAGAACCCACCCGCGTCCACCTAAAACGACCACCCCAACACACCCAAGCCCCCACCGGCTAATATCCCCACTGACCTAATACTCTTTGGCGAAAAGATAAAAGATGTCGCAACGTCCCGCTCCCCTGACAGGCATTCGCGTCCTGGACCTGACCCGCGTTCTCGCCGGCCCCTGGTGCACCCAGAACCTGGCCGACCTCGGCGCCGAAGTCATCAAGATCGAGCGCCCCGGCGCCGGTGACGACACCCGCGCCTGGGGCCCCCCGTACCTGAAGGACGCGGCCGGCAACGACACCAGCGAAGCCGCCTACTACCTCTCGGCCAACCGCAACAAGTTCTCCGTCGCCCTCGACATCGCCTCGCCGCGCGGCGCCGAGCTGGTGCGTGAACTGGCCCTGCAGAGCGACATCCTGGTCGAGAACTTCAAGGTCGGCGGCCTGGCCAAGTATGGCCTGGACTATGCCAGCCTCAAGGAAGCCAACCCGCGCCTGATCTACTGCTCCATCACCGGCTTCGGCCAGACCGGCCCCTACGCCAGCCGTCCCGGCTACGACTTCATGATCCAGGGCATGGGCGGCCTGATGAGCATTACCGGCGAGCGCGACGATCTGCCCGGCGGCGGTCCGCAGAAAGCGGGCGTGGCCGTGGCGGACCTGATGACCGGCATGTATTCCACCGTCGGCATCCTGGCCGCGCTGCACGAGCGCTCGGTCAGCGGCCTGGGCCAGCACATCGACATGGCGCTGCTGGACTGCCAGGTCGCCATGCTGGCGAACCAGAACCTGAACTTCATGACCTCCGGCAACGCGCCGCGCCGCGCCGGCAACGCGCACCAGAACCTGGTGCCTTACCAGGTCTTCGCCGCCAGCGACGGCCACCTGATCGTCGCCGTGGGCAATGACAGCCAGTTCCGCAACTATTGCGGCGCGATCGGGTTGCCCGAACTCTCGGCCGACCCGCGCTTTTCCACCAACCCGCAGCGCGTCAAGAACCGCGAGGCGCTGGTGCCGCTGTTGGCCGAACGCATGGCCACCGGCGCGCGCGACCACTGGCTTGCGGCGCTCGAAGCCGTCGGCGTGCCGGCCGGTCCGATCAACACGCTCGATCAGGTCTACGAAGACCCGCAGGTGCTGGCGCGCGGCATGAAGCGCGAACTGCCGCATCCGGCCGCGGGCACCGTGCCGATGGCAGCCAGCCCCTTGAAATTCTCGGGCAGCCCGGTCGAATACCGCCGCCCGCCGCCCATGCTGGGCGAGCACACCGCGCAGGTGCTGGCCGAAAAGCTCGGGCTGTCGGCCGCGGAAATCCAGGCGCTGGCGCAAAGCGCGCCCTGATTCCAAGGCATCGCGCGGCCACCGCGCACACCATTCCAATGACAGGCAGGAGAAGTTGATGACGGAGATTCAAACCATCGGCGTCGTGGGCGCCGGGGCCATGGGGCGGGGCATCGCCCAGATCGCGGCGCAGGCCGGCCTGCGGGTGCGCCTGTACGACACCAGCGGCGATGCGATCACCGCGGCGCGCGAGTCGCTGCGCCAGACCTGGGACAAGCTGGCCCAGAAGGGCAAGCTGTCGACCGCCGACGCGCACGCCGCGCTGGAGCGGGTGGAACCCGCCACCGCGCTGTCGGACATGGCGCAATGCCAATTGGTGGTCGAAGCCATCGTCGAGCGCCTGGACGTCAAGCGCGATCTGTTCGCCGCGCTGGAAGGCGTGGTGGCCGACGACTGCATCCTGGCCTCCAACACCTCGTCGCTGTCGATCACCGCCATTGCCGCCGCCTGCAAGCTGCCGCAGCGCGTCGCGGGCTATCACTTCTTCAATCCGGTGGCGCTGATGAAGGTGGTCGAGGTCATCGACGGCCTGCGCAGCGCGCCCGAGACCGGCGACGCCCTGGCCGAGCTGGCGCGCCGCATGGGCCACACGCCGGTGCGCGCCAAGGACATGCCGGGCTTCATCGTCAACCACGCCGGCCGCGGCATGAATACCGAAGGCCTGCGCGTGGCGCAGGAATCTGTCGCGAGCTTCGCGCAGGTCGACGCCATCATGCGCGAGCAGGCCGGTTTCCGCATGGGTCCGTTCGAACTGCTGGACCTGACCGCGCTGGACGTGTCGCATCCGGTGATGGAATCCATCTACCGCCAGTTCTTCGACGAGCCGCGTTTCCGCCCGTCGCCCATTACCACCGTGCGTCTGGCCGGCGGCCTGATCGGCCGCAAGGCCGGCGAGGGTTTCTACAAGTATGTGGACGGCCAGAAGCAGGTGCCCGCCGAGCCGCCCGTGCCGGCGCTGCCTGAAGGCCTGAAGGTCTGGGTCAGCCCGCGCCATCCCGAAGGCTACGCGCGTGCCACCGCGCTGCTGGAAAAGCTGGGCGCGCCGCTGGTGTCCGGTTCCTCGCCGGCGGCCGACGCGTTGATCATCGTCACGCCGTTCGGCGAGGATGTGTCCACCACGGCGTCGGCGCAGGGGCTGGATCCTGCGCGTTGCGTCGGCCTGGATACCCTGCATGCGTTCGACAAGGCCGCCCGCCGCAGCATCATGGTTTCGCCCGCCACGCAGGACAAGTGGCGCGACGCCGCGCACGCGCTGCTGGCCGGTGACGGCGTGCCGGTCTCGGTGCTGGAGGATTCGCCGGGTTTCGTGGCGCAGCGCATCGTGGCCATGATCGTCAACATCGCCGCCGACATCGCGCAGCAGCAGATCGCCACGCCCGAGGACATCGACCGTGCCGTGACGCTTGGGCTGGGCTATCCGGTGGGGCCGCTGGCCCTGGGCGACGCGCTGGGCGCGGAACGCATTCTCGAGATCCTCAAGAGCATGCAGCGCGTCACGGGCGATCCGCGCTATCGTCCCAGCCTGTGGCTGCAGCGCCGCGTGCAGTTGGGCATGTCGCTGCTCAAGACGTCGGCCGCCGACTGACGCCGCGCCAAATGAAAAGCCCCTCGATGCACCGAGGGGCTTTTTCTTGTCCGCGTGGCATGGGGCCCACGCGCAGGACCTGGCTTACTTGGCCGCGTCGACCATGTATTGCACTGCCGCGCGGATGTCGTCTTCCGAGGCGGTGGCCGCGCCGCCCTTGGGCGGCATGGGCGGCTTGCCTTGCATCGCGACCTTGACCATGGCGTCCATGCCAGTCTTGATGTAGGGCTCCCAGGCAGCCTTGTCGCCGAACTTGGGGGCGTTGGCCACGCCGGTGGCGTGACAGGCGAAGCAGACGCTCTTGTAGAGCTTTTCACCGGCCGGGTTGACCGCGGCCGTCTGCTGCGGCGCGGGCGCGGCGGCGGCAGGCGCAGCAGCCACGGCAGCAGGGGCCGCAGCAGCAGGCGCAGCAGCGGCCGGGGCGGCGTCGGCTTCCTTCTTGGCGCCGTCTTCAGCCGGCGCGGCCGGTTCCGGCAGTGAGCCGCCGGACTTGTTGGCCATGTAGACCACGGCGCGCGCGACTTCGTAGTCGGACAGCGTCGGGTTGCCTCCCTTGGCGGGCATGCCGCCCTTGCCGTGCAGGGCAACGTTCAGCATGGTGTCGAAGCCGGACTTGATGAAGGGGGCCCAGGCGGCGTTGTCGCCGACCTTGGGTGCGCCCGCCACGCCGGCGGTATGACAGGCCGTACAGACCGCCGCGAAGACTTGCTCGCCGGTCTTGAAGACCTTGGGGGCGTTGGCGTCGACCAGTTCGAACCCGGCAACGGGGGCGATGCGCTTGGTGACGGCTTCACTCGATAGCGTGTCCGACCCGGCGCCCACCTTGGCGCCGGAGGCGACCATGTTCACGAGTAGGATGATGATGGCGATAGGCACCACGAAGGCCAGTATGACCGTGACGATCAGTTGCTTCGGGGTCTTGATGGGGGAGGAGTGCTCTTCTATGTGTTCCTGCTCGTTGCTCATGACCAAATCCTGCTAACGGGTACCGGGGCGCCTGGCGGCGGCAACAGAAAATCAGTACTGCACAAAGGGCGGCAAAAAGCAGACCGCCTTGCAAGCAAACGCTGGATTATATAACGGTGTCAGGGACGCGCGTCCAACGCACGGACGGGGTTTTCACGCAGTTTGTCCGGCGAAGCGGCTGACTTCATACAGATTGCGCAAAACTGGGTACAATACCGCCTCCTTGCGCTGCGCCCGTAGTTCAATGGATAGAATGAGAGTTTCCGAAGCTCTTGATACAGGTTCGATTCCTGTCGGGCGCGCCAGTTTCCTGCGGTTCTCCGAGGTGTCTGGGACATTTTTGGGGCAAGGGTTGAATGGTCAAGATTAAGCATGCGCCGGTTGTGGCCACCCCCGGCTTTGTGACCGAAGCGTAGCCACGCGCCTCTCAGTAGCGCGCGCTGCAAATATGGCGTCCATCTTCGCCTTTTCCCTGTCATTGGCCGCACCATCGATCCACTTCGAATAGACCTCGAAGAAAATTCTGGCGTTTTTGTGTTCCATCTGCCTCGAGATGTAGGCGGGGTTCATGTCGGCCATCAAGCATAGCTCGGCGAAGGCGTGCCGAGTCTGCCTGGCGTCGCGGTGCCGTATACCGAGAGCTTTGAGTGCTGGACGCCACACCAACTCTATTGCGGCTGACGTGTCGACTCACGGTTCTTCAGTCGCCGGATTCAGCAAAACGTGGCCACCCGCTAGAAAGGTGTGTTTCTTCTGGCGGTCCAGCGCGCTGGGGCTCAAGGGCCTGTCCCATGACAACGGCGTGCTGGTGCGCGCGTCCGGCGACATGATCGTCATCTCGCTGCCGCTGATCATCAGCCCCGAGCAGGTCGAACAAATCATGTTGTGCTTGCGGCGGGCGCGGTTGCTTGACGGCATCTGAACCGGCGGGCGCGGACGTCCGCTAAGCCGGCTGCGTCCATGGGGCGGCCGCGCATCAGCACGGCCGGTCGCGTCCATGGCGTGCCCGAGCGCCCCAATGTGACAGCAAATCGTGCGGTCGGACCCGGGCAAGCTGGCGTTTTCCACTACGAGCAATCAATTGACGATAGCGGACGCCGTATCATTTAATCGCCGGTTGTTACCAAACCTGTAGAACTGCGATGCGTCTGCCCAAAGACTTGCCCTTTTCCTATGCGCTGTTGCCGGCGCTGCTTGTCGCGGGTTCGGCCCCGCTTTTCGCCGCGCCCACGCCGCTGGATGGCTGTAGCGCGACCGGCAGCGTCGTTGCGCTGCAGTGCGGTCCCACCGAAATCGAACTGCGTGGCGGTGCCGGAACATCGTCGTTGGTGGTCAAGGATGTCACCGCTTCGTCCGTGTCCCTGCGCAACGATCCGTCCGTTCCGACCGGACCGTTCGTGCAGAACTTGACCATCAGCGGCAACACGACGCTCGAGCGCAACGACTATCCCGCCGTATTCCTGAATTCCAGCGCGAATGACTGGAGCGTCAACGTCAATGTCGGCACGGGCGTCACGCTGCGTTCGGCCGGCCCGTTCGGTGCGCTCTGGATACGTTCCGAAAGCGCGAATACGGCGTTTCGCAACGATATTTTCATCGACAGCGCAGCGACCGTGGTCGCCACCGGCAGCGATACCTATGGCATCACCGCCACGTCCAACAACGGCACCGTCACCCTGATTAACCGGGGGAGCGTGACTTCGACCCAGGCGCGCGGCCTGTATGCCGACGGCGGCAACGTCGCCCAGCCGGGCACGGTCCTGATCCGCAACCTGGGCACGGTGCAGGCCTACCAGGCCGCTGCGCGCGCGATCAATTACGCGGGCACCTCGCGGATCGAAAACAGCGGCAGCGTGCGTTCGACGACGTTCCAGGGCCTGGTGGCCTGGTCCAGCAAGGGCGGCGCGGAAATCGTCAACAGCGGCACGGTGCTCGCCGATCACTACGACGCGGTGGTGGCCGCCGGCACCGGCGCCGATACCCTGGTCTACAACAGCGGCACCATCACCGCCAATCGCCAGGCTGGCCAGCCGCAGAACGGACCCGGATTCTCGGCCATCCGTGTCTACACCGACGGCAATGGCGCGGTCACCGCCACCAATACCGCCAGTGGCGTGCTCAATGCCACGGCGGACGCGGGCATCAACGCCGCCACCGACCTGGGCAACGTCTCGGTCTTGAACGCGGGCCGCATCAATGCCCGCTATGGCATCCAGGCCAGCTCGAGCGGCGGCCAGGTCAACCTGACCAACCAGGGCACCATGACGGTCAGCGATGCGACCGGCGCCGGGGTCTATGTCACGGCCGCGGCGGCGGGGGGATCGCTAATCAACAGCGGCACCATCGCCAGCGCGGGCGACGCGGTGCGCGTGGCCGATGGCGTCAGTTTCCGCGTCGACAACCAGGCCGGCGGCGTGCTGTCCGGCGGCTTGTCGCTGGGAGACCGCGCCGACCTGGCGAACGCTGGTGTCATCCTGCTCAAGCAGGGGGCCGACCTCGCCAATCCGCGCTACACCGGCAGCGCGCTCGCGGGGCGTGTCGGCGGCGATTTCACCCAGGCCGGCGGCGGCACCCTGCGCATCGCGGCCGCCAGCGCCAGTGACTACAGCACGCTGGCGGTGGGCGGAAGCGCCGCGCTGGGCGGCACGATCGACGTGGACGTCAAGTCGAGCTATGGCGGCGGCACCCTGGCCAACGTGATCACGGCCACTGGCGGCGTTGCCGACAAGGGCCTGGCAGTGACCGACAATTCGTTGCGCTACGCCTTTTCGGCCGTGTTCGGCGCCAATGGCGTGGACCTGACCGCGCGCGACACCGGTATGCGCAGCATCCAGGGGGCCGTGGATACGCAGGCTCCCGGCGCCAGGGGGGCGGCCGCGGTCTTCGACGCGCTGCTGGCCCAGGGAACCTCGTCGCCCGAACTGCAGCGTGCGCTGGACACGATCGTCAACAGCAGCAACAGCAGCGAAGTCAACGCCGCGGTGCAGCAGACGCTGCCGTTGCTGACGGGCAACGGCTTGTCGCTGGCCAACAACACGATGGCTACCGTCAACTCGGTGGTGCAGGCGCGCATCGATGCCAGCCGCGGCATGGCCTCGGGCGATGGCTTTTTCAGTGACCGCCATGTCTGGATCAAGCCTTTCGGTACGCACTCGCGCCAACAGGACCAGGACGGCGTGACCGGCTACAGCGCCGATACAGGCGGCCTGGTCATCGGTCTGGATGGCAGCCTGCGGCCCGGCACCGACCTGGGTCTGGCCTTTGCCTATTCGCACACCGACGTGTCGAGCAACCCGAGCGGTCCTCGCCAAAAGTCCGATATCGACAGTTACCAACTGATTGCCTACGGCTCGCAGGCGCTGGACAGCCGGTCCGATCTGTTCTACCAGTTCGATGGCGGCCGCATGCGCAACAAGGGCCAACGCCAGATCGACCTTGCCGGCCTGAGCGCGCAATCGCGCTATGACAGCAAGACCGTGCATGCCGGTATCGGCGTGGACCGGCGCTACGCCCTGGGCGAACGCAGTGTCTTCGCCCCTTCGTTGCGCCTGGACTACACCTGGATCAAGGATGACGCTTATCGCGAGCAGGGCGCGGGCGGTCTGAACCTGCAGGTCAAGTCCCGCAGCACGGATGCATTGGTGCTCGGGCTGGACGGCAAGTTCACGCATGCGCTGACGGACCGCTTCACCGCCACGGCCAATCTGGGCGCCGGCTATGACCTCTACAACCGCGATGCCCGCATCACGGCCGCTTTCGCCGGCGCAGCCGACGCGGCCTTCGTGACCTACGGCACCAGCCAGTCTCCCTGGCTGCTGCGCGGGGGTGCTGGTCTGGCGTACACCACGCAGAATGGCACGGAGATCTCGGGCCGCTATGACGCCACACGTCGAGATGGCTTCTTCGGCCAGACCGCATCGCTGCGTGTCCGCTGGTTGTTCTAGGGGCGCGCGCCGCCGGCCGGGCGGCCTGGTCCGGCCGGCGGTGGCGGCGCTGCTACTGGCGCTGGCTGCCGGCTGCACCACGCCGCCCGCGCTGGACCAACGCGTCGCGCATGCCGACGCGTTGGCCGCTTCGCGGGGCTGGACCGCGTTGACTTTGCCCGCCGCGGGCTTCGCGCTGCGGGCGTACGTGCCGCCGGCGCTGCCGGCGCGGCCAGGGTGGCTGACCGTATATATCGAAGGCGACGGGCTGGCCTGGCTGACGCCGTCCCTGGCGTCCCTGGACCCCACGCCGGTCGCGCCACTGGGGCTGAGCCTGGCGCTGGCGCAGCCCGAGGGGCTGGCCGCCTACCTGGCGCGTCCGTGCCAGTACACGGGGGCGCAACGCCCGCCCTGTTCTTCCGCCTATTGGACCGCGCGGCGTTTCTCGCCGGAAGTGGTGGCCGCCACCGATGCGGCGCTGGATGCCTTGCAACGCCGGCTGGGGCCGCGCGGTCTCGTGTTGGTCGGGTATTCGGGGGGGGCTGCGATAGCGGCCCTGGCCGCGGCGCGGCGCCATGATGTGATCGCGCTGGTGACCGTGGCCGGCAATCTGGATCTGGCCGGCTGGGTACGCCTGCACGGCTTGGCGCCCTTGACCGGTTCGCTCGATCCCGCCCTGGAAACGGGCCGGCTCGCGGGGCTGGCGCAATACCATTTCGCCGGCGCGCGCGACACTGTCGTGCCGCCGGCGCTCGCGCGCGGCTATGCCGCCCGCTATCCCCAGGCTGCGCGGCCGCCGGTCGTCACCCTCCCGGATGCGACGCACCATTGCTGCTGGGAGGCGCTGTGGCCGGAACTCTGGCGCCGCGCCGCGGCCTACCTGGCAAGCGTCCACGCCGGCGCGCGCTGATTGTTGCCGCCAGGGCAACACCATGCGCCCTCGTGCGGACCTACCGCGGCTCGCCGGCCCGGCCTACGATCGGGGCGTTGTTCCAGCAGGCGCGCCGTCCGGCGCGGCACGGACTGGACACCCGCCTATCCATCGAGGAAGTCACCATGAGTCAACGCCTGAACGCTTTCGTCCAATCGCCCGAACTGTTCAAGAAATTCGTCGAGTTCGGCATGCTCGTGAAATCCGGGGCGATCGAGCCGTCGATCCTGTCGCTGGTCGAGATCCGGGCTTCGCAGATCAACGGCTGCGGCTTCTGCCTGGACATGCATGTAAAAGAAGCCAAGATCCATGGCGAGCGCGAACTGCGCCTGCACCATGTCGCGATCTGGCGCGAATCCACCGAGTTTTCACCGCGCGAGCGCGCCTGCCTGGCATGGACCGAGGCGCTGACCACGCTGGGCGCGCAGGGCGTGCCCGACGAGGTGTACGAGCGCGTGCGCGCGCAACTGTCCGAAAAAGAGATCGCCGACCTGAGCTTCGCCATCATGGCGATCAATGGCTGGAACCGCCTCAACGTGGGTTTCCGGACCGTGCCGGGTTCGGCCGACAAGGCCTATGGGCTGGACAAGGCCAGGTTCAACTGAGGAGGCGACATGAAGATCCTGGTAATCGGTGGTACCGGCTTGATCGGCTCCAAACTTGTCCGGCTGCTCGTCGAGCGCGGCCATGAAGCGATCGCCGCCTCGCCCGCGACGGGCGTCAACACAATCACCGGCGAAGGGCTGGACGCCGCGCTGGCCGGCGTCGATACCGTGGTCGACGTCGCCAATTCGCCGTCGTTCGAAGACAAGGCCGTGCTGGAGTTCTTTCAGGCCTCGGGGCGCAACCTGCTGGCCGCCGAGGTCCGCGCCGGTGTGCGTCATCATGTCGCGTTGTCGGTGGTGGGTACGCACCGCCTGGCGGAAAGCGGCTATTTTCGCGGCAAGATCGCGCAGGAGCGGTTGATCGAGGCGGCCGGCATTCCCTACACCATCGTGCACAGCACGCAGTTCTTCGAGTTCCTGGGTGGCATCGTGCAGTCGGGCACCGAAGGCAACCAGGTGCGGTTGTCGCCCGCCTACATACAGCCGATCGCTTCCGACGACGTGGCGCAGGCCATGGTGGATGCCGCCCTGGCCGCGCCGGTCAATGACATCGTTGAAATCGCCGGGCCCGAGCGTGTGCGCCTGGCCGAGCTGGCTCAGCGTTACATGGCCCGGATCGGCGACCTGCGAGGCGTTCGGGCGGATGCGCGGGCGCGCTACTTTGGCGCGGCACTCGATGACACGACACTGGTGCCGGCTGCCGGCGCGCGTCTGGGCGCGATCGACTTCGATACCTGGTTCGGCCGCTCGGGCGCGCGATCATAGCGGCGGGCGGGGAGGACTGCCATGCGCAAGCCGCGGCCGCCTTCGCAGGCGCTTCTGGACAAATACCGGGGCCGGGATTTCCAGCCCCTGTACGCCGCCAGCGTGACGGTGCGCGGCGGCGAGGCCGGGCATGGGCGCGCGTCCGGCGTCGCCATGTCGGACGACGGCGAGTTGGCGGTAGAGCTGCGGCTGCCGGTCGAACTGGGCGGCGCGGGCGGAGGCACCAACCCCGAGCAGTTGTTCGCCGCCAGCTATGCGGCATGTTTCCACGGCGCGCTGGCGTTGCTGGCCGAGCGCGCCGGCATTGCCGTCGCCGACGCTTCGGTGACGGTCACCATCGCCTTTGGCCGCGATCCGGTCGACGGCCTGTTCGCGTTGCGCGCGGATGTCAATATCCATTTGCCTGGTGTCGACCAGGCGGTGGCCGCGGCGTTGGTGCGCGATACCGAGCGCCTGTGCCCCTACGCCAAGATGGCGCAGGGCGGCATCGACAGCGTGGTCGCGCTGACGCAATGAGCGTCAGGCGGGGCGCGGCGAGAGGCTGTCGATGATCTGCAGGTCCAGCGCGCGGATGCGTTCGGTCATGTAGTCGATGAAGACGCGCATGCGCGTCGGCAGGTGCTGCCGGCTCAGGAAGCACAGGTAGTGCCCGCGGTCGTCCGGCGCATGTTGCGGCAGGCAGGCCACCAGCGTTCCGGCGCGCAGGTGTTCACAGGCCTGGTAGCCGGCGATCTGCGCCAGGCCGTGGCCGTCCAGCACCGACCGCAACACCAGGTCGGCGTCGTTGAACGTGAGCATTGCGGGCGGGGCCACTTTGCGCAGGTGGCCGTCGACCTTGAATTCCCACTCGTACACCCGGCCCGAGGCCAGGCGGAAGTTGACACAGCGGTGGCGGCCGATGGCGTCGACGCTGTCCGGCAGGCCATGGCGCGCCGCGTATTCTGGCGAAGCGCACAGCATCATCTGCATGGGAATCACCTTGCGGGCGATCACCTGGCTGTCTTCCATGCGGCCGTTGCGGAACGAGATGTCGACGCGGTCGATGGTGAAATCAGTGGGGCCGTCGTCCAGCAGCAGTTCCACCGAAATGCCCGGATGGGCCTCCCGGAAGGCCTGCAGCAGGGGCGCGACCACTTTGCGGCCGAAGCCCACGGTCGAGCACACCCGTAATTGGCCGGCCGGCGGCCCCTCGCGCAGCTCGCGCATGTCGTCCAGGGCCCGCACGATGCGTTCGACGCCGGGGTGGCACTGTTCATAGAAGCGCTCGCCTTCGGCGGTCAGCGCGGTGCTGCGGGTGGTCCGCAGGAACAGGCGCGTGCCCAGTTGATCTTCCAGCTTCTGGACGCTGCGGCTGACGGCCGAACGGCCGATGCCCAGGCGGTCGCCAGCCTTGGCGAAATTGCCCTCTGCGGCGACGGCGATGAAGGCGACCACGCCGGCGTAGCTGGTGGCGAAGCTGTCGGCCAGCGAATCGGGCGCGGCGCAGGCGGAGGAAGACGACGAGGCGGGGGAGGAGATCGACATGGTGGCGGCTCGGCGAGTGGGTTGATCCTACCCTCCAAGACGTGGCGCCCGCCGGCTTTGTGACATCGTCCCCGAAAAAAAGTCTGCGCCGGCGGCCCCCGGGCCATCCGGGGCCGCCAGTGGTGTTGCCTACTGGATGGGAACCAGCGCGGGCGCGCCGGGATTCTTGATCAGCACCACCAGGAAGCGAGCGGGCCGGGTCTGGCTGGCGTTGCGTCCCACCGTGTGGATGTCGTCCGGCCCTTCGTAGTAGGTCTGGCCGGCGGTCAGGGTGACCTCCTTGCCGCCCTTGACCTGCATGACGATGCTGCCTTCGAGCACATAGACGAAGGCGGAGGCGTCATGGCGGTGGATGGGGTCGGCGGCACCGGGCGGGTAGTCGACGGTGATCATCAGCGCTTCCTTGCCGGGGACGCCCGGCAATGCCTTGCTCATGAGCTCCGTGACGACCGGATCGGCCGCGCCGCCGGCATGCGGGGTATGGGGGGCGGCGGCCTGGGCCTGCGGGCCCAGCAGCGACATGCCGGCGGCGGCAAGGGTGATGGCGATCTTCGTGGGCTTTGACATGGCCGGTCCTCGATTCAATGGAGACAGCCGCATCGTAGAAGCGGCGCCGGCCAGGCGGTAGTCCCTTGCAGGGGATCACCATGTTGCCCGCCAGGCACCAACGCGATGGGCGCTCAGGCGTGGGCCAGCGCGGCGGCGATGCGTGCCAGTTTGTCGGGATTGCGCTGCACCAGCACGCGCGTCAGGCGTTCGCCGTCCGTGTCGTAGGACTGCACGGATTCGAGCTGGTCGTCGATGAAGCGCAGCAGGGTCCATTGCCCATTCACTTCGACCACCTCGATGCGCAGTGCGTCGCGGTAGCGGCGCTTGCCCGCATAGAACAGTTGCGCCAGCCGTTTGCCGCCCACCAGGCTGGCGAAGCTGCCGACCTTGCCGCCGCCATCGCCGATGAGTTCGGCGTCATCGCTCAACAGGGCGTGCAGGCCGTGGAAATCGCTGCGCTGCATGGCGTCTGCGAAGGCCAGCAGCAGGCGCCGCAGCGTGGCCCGCGGCACGGCCTCGCGCGGGGCGCCCTGGCGCAACTGCAAGCGGGCCCGGTGCACCAGCTGGCGGATCGCGGCGGGACGCTTGTCCAGGGTTCGCGCGATGTCTTCGTAGTCGGCGTCGAATACATCGCGCATCAGGAAAGCGGCGCGGGCGTCCGGCGACAGGCGTTCCAGCATGAAAAGGAACGCCACCGACACGTCGTCGGCCAGTTCGTGGATCTGCTCGGGCGTGGCCGGGGCCGCCATCAGCATGGGTTCGGGCAGCCACACGCCCACGTAGCGGGCGCGCTCGGCCTTCACAAGGCGCAGGCGGTCGATGGCCAGACGGGTGGTGGTGGTGACCAGCCACGCCTCGGCGTTGTCCACGCGGGCGCGGTCGGTGTCGTGCCAGCGCAGCCAGGCATCCTGCACCACGTCTTCGGCTTCGGCCACTGCACCGAGCATGCGGTAGGCGATGGCATACAGGCGGGGGCGATGACTATCGAACAGGGTCACCGAGTCGGTCATGGCAGGGGGCGAAGGGAAGGCAGGGTGCGAACATTTTGCCGCAGCCGGCCGGGGCCAGACAAGCCGTGCGTCGCGCGTATTGGTGCGCGCCGCACAACAGCATGCTTCCCGCCGCGAGCCTACCGTCCGTGGCCGGCGATCATTTCCCTCGGTGGGCCGGGTTGCCGTCGATGGCGATGCCTTTCGCTGGGTGCCCATCATCTGGGACTATTGACCCTGTCTTTCAGAGCACACCGCGATGACCGGCCGTGGCGCGAGAGAGATATCCGGACGGATGTCGGTCTCGCGCCGCGACCGGGTCTGATTTGTCCGGTCGCCCGGTCAAAGCTTGCTGATGCACAAATAGGCTGACGTACAGCGTTCCTAGAATCCGTACCGGTCATGCGCGGAAGCCGCCGCCTGTGTTGCGTGCCGATCCCCATACGCATGTCTTGTCAATCAACGGGAATCTGTAATGAAAAAGACTTTGCTTGTCACCGCTCTTTTCGCCGCGCTGTCCGGCGTGGCGCAGGCTGAATCCTCGGTGACTCTGTACGGCCTCATCGATACCGGCGTGGGCTTCCAGCGCATCAAGGGCAACGATGGCTACAAGGAATCGAAGGTGGGCATGTCCAACGGCGTGTCCAGCGGTTCGCGCTGGGGCCTGCGCGGTGCCGAAGATCTGGGCGATGGACTGAGCGCGGTGTTTACGCTGGAAAGCGGCTTCAACTCGGCCAACGGCCAGTCGGGCCAGAGCGGCCGACTGTTCGGCCGTCAGGCCACCGTCGGCCTGAAGAGCAATTCTTGGGGCCAACTGGACTTCGGCCGCCAGACCAACATTGCCTCGAAGTACATCGCCCCGATCAATCCGTTCGGCACCAGCTACGGGCAGGCCAGCGTCGGCACCGCCTTCAGTGCCGCCGACACGGTCCGCCACGACAACATGGTCATGTACCAGACCCCGTCGTTCAGCGGCTTCCAGTTCGGCCTGGGTTACTCGTTCAACGTGGCTGACACGACCACCGCGCAAACCGGCTTCGAGACCGCCAACAACACCCGCGCCATCACCACCGGCCTGCGCTATGTCAAGGGTCCGCTGAACCTGGCGCTGACGTATGACCAGCTGAACATGGCCAACCAGCTCGGCACCGACGAGAAGCCGAAGCAGTGGATCATCGGCGGGTCGTACAACTTTGAAGTGATCAAGCTGGCGCTGGCCTATGGACAGACGCGCGACGGCTGGTTAACCGGGCGGTCGCTCAACGCCTTCGGCGGCGGCAGCCCGGCAGCCAGGAGTTTCCGCAGCAACGCCGTCGCCAAGGACTTCAAGTCGAACTCGTACCTGGTCGGCCTGTCGGCCCCGGTCGGTGGCGCGGGCAGCATCCTGGCCTCGTGGCAGCGCGCCGACGCCAACAACACTTCGTTGACCGGCGACGACGCGACCATGAACATCTACAGCCTGGGCTACACCCACAACCTGTCCAAGCGCACCAACCTGTACGCGCTGGGTTCGTATGCCACGAACTTCGCGTTCATCGATGGTGTGAAAAGCACCGTCGGCATGGTGGGCGTGCGTCACCGCTTCTAAGCGGCGGCCAGCGATCCGGCGGCGTGCGCGGGCTGCGCGTCGCCGGGCGCCGCGGTTGCAGTGAGCGGACTGGGCGTCTTACCCGGCCACAGACGCGAAAAAAGCGGCCACCTCCCTAGCTCCACTCTCAGTCCGCTCACCCCAACTTCGGCGGGATGGGCACACGCTCGGCGGTCCATGCGCCGCCGGCGGCGTTTGCGTTGGCGTGGCCGCCGTGGCGCGGTCAGTCGTCGAGCGACGGCACCGTGCCGATCTGCGCGAGGATGCGCGGCGATTCCATGTCGCCGGTTTCCTTGTCGATCATGACTTCGTAGGCCGCGACGCCGGCGAACTTGGCGGCCATGGAGTTGGCGATGCGGATGGCGCCGAACTCGCTGCTGGCGGGCCGGATTTCGCCGGGGGCCACGCCATTGGCGGCGGCGCGGTAGGGAACGACGATGTATTGGACGACGTGGGTCTGGGCGATTTGAGCGGCTTCGGACACAGGAGTCTCCTGGAAGACGTTTTTCGGGCGAGCGCAATGTAGCACGTCGCACTGTGTTTTTGTACAGTATTTTCGGATTCGTCGCTGGTTTTTTTCCAGGCGGATGACGGGCCCCAGGAAAACCCCTAGCGCGCAATCATTGCCCGATTCGGCCGCCACCTCTAATATTTTCGAAAATCTTTTGATTTTTATAAAAAGAGGCAAGGGATGGAAGCGAACAGGTACGACGCCTATCGGGAAGACACCGCCGGCCGCGCCAACGTGGCGGATTCGCCGGAGCGCATCGCCTATTACCAGGATCTGGCCCGACTCGAGACCGGCGCGCTCTGGACGGTGGCCAACAAGATCGAGCCGTGGGCGCCGCGCTCGGCGTCGGTGCCGGTGGTCTGGCGCTACCAGGAACTGCGCGGCCACGTGTTGCGCTCGGCCGAGCTGGTGTCGCCCGAGGAAGCGGGCCGCCGCGTGATCTACCTGAACAACCCAGGCCGGCGCGACGTCGCCGCCGCGGTCGGCTGGCTGTATTCGGGCCTGCAGGTGATGCGGCCGGGCGAACTGGCATCGGCGCACAAGCATTCGCATTCGGCGCTGCGCTTCATCATGGAAGGCAAGGGCGCGTTCACGGTGGTGGACGGCCACAAGATGACGCTGGGCGCGAACGACTTCGTGCTCACGCCCAACGGCACCTGGCACGAGCACGGCGTGGCCGAGGACGGCACCACCTGCATCTGGCAGGACGGCCTGGACATTCCGCTGGTCAACGCGTTCGAGGCCGGCTTCTACGCCGTGCATCCCGACCTGAACCAGACCGTGACGCACCCGGTGGACGACACCAGCGCGCTGTGGGGCAGCGCGGCGCTGCGGCCGCAGACAACGGGCTGGACCAAGCCGTATTCGCCGCTGTTCAAGTACGAATGGGAACCTACCTACGAGGCGCTGCGCCGCCACGCGCGGGTGTCGGCGGGCAGTCCCTATGACGGCATCCTGATGGAGTACGTCAACCCGGCCACCGGCGGCCCGGTCATGCCGACCATCGGCGCCAGCATGCAGTTGCTGCGCCCGGGCGAGCACACCAAGGCCCACCGCCACACCGGCAGCTTTCTCTACCAGGTGGCCAAGGGCAGCGGCTTTTCGGTCATCGACGGCAAGCGCTACGACTGGACCGAGCGCGATATCTTCTGTGTGCCGTCGTGGGCCGTGCACGAGCACGCCAACCTGTCGTCCAGCGACGACGCGTGCCTGTTCTGCTTCAACGACCTGCCGGTGATGCGATCGCTGGCGCTCTACCGCGAGGAAGCGGTCAAGGACAACGACGGCCACCAGCAACTGATCTAGCGGTTGGCGCCAACCCCCACTGAATTTTCATCCGCCGCCTGGCGCAGGCCGGGCGCCTGTCTCAACTCGTCTTGAATTTCCTGGAGTTCCTATGCGCTTGGTAACTTTTCGCGCCCATCCCACCGCCGCCGCCCGCCTGGGCGCGCTGGCCGAAGGCTATGTGATCGACCTGGCCCTGCTGGGGCAGGCCGGCGGCGTGGCGCTGCCGGACGACATGCTGGCCTTCATCGACCTGGGCCCGGTGGCCGTGGCGCAGGCCTCGAAGCTGATGGAGTCGTACCGCGGCGCCTGGCCCGTGGGCACCGCGCTGCCGCAGGAGAACGTCAAGCTGCTGGCGCCGATTCCGCGTCCGCGCAAGAACATCTTCGGCATCGGCCTGAACTACGTCGAGCACGTGGCCGAGTCGAGCCGCACGCTCGATACCTCGGCCGACCTGCCCAAGCAGCCGGTGATCTTCTCCAAGCCGCCCACCACCGTGATCGGCCCAGGCGACGCCATCGAGCACAACGCCAAGATCACGCAGCAACTGGACTGGGAAGTCGAGCTGGCGGTGATCATGGGCCGCCGCGCCACGCGCGTGGCCGAGGCCGATGCGCTGTCGTACGTGTTCGGCTATAGCGTGATGCTGGACATGAGCGCGCGCGACTGCCGCCGCGCCGGGCAGTGGATCTATTCCAAGGGCCAGGACACCTACGCGCCGTTCGGCCCCTGCATCGTCACGGCCGACGAGATTCCCGATCCGCAGGTGCTGGACCTGTGGCTGACGGTCAACGGCGAAAAGAAGCAGGGCTCGAACACGCGCCACATGCTGTTCAAGGTGCCGTTCCTGATCTCGGACATCAGCGCCGGCATCACGCTGGAGCCGGGCGACATCATCGCCACCGGCACGCCGGAGGGCGTGGGCGCGGGCCGCAAGCCGCAGGAGTGGTTGTGGCCGGGCGACGTGGTGGTGGCGTGCGTCGAGGGCATCGGCACGCTGCGGCATCCGGTGGTGGCGGTCTAGGCGAAATTCCAGCGCCCGCCACGAGATGTCGGGCGCGGCGGTCTCCAAGGGGAAAACAATGATCAAGCAAACCATGTTGGCGGCGGGCCTGGCCTGGACGCTGGGGGGCATCGCGCACGCCGCGGAGCCAGTCAAGATCGGCTTCATCGCCACGCTGTCGACGCCGGCCGGCTACATCGGCGAGGACGAGCGCGACGCCTTCAATCTGGCGATCAAGCAGGGCGGCGGCAAGCTGGGTGGGGTGCCGGTGCAGTTGGTGATCGAGGACGACGGCCTCAAGCCCGCCAACGCCAAGCAGGCGGCAGACCGCATGCTGCAGTCGGGCATCAAGCTGTTCACCGGCGTGAACTTCTCGAACGTGCTGGCGGCGGTGGTGCCGGGCGTGGTCAAGTCGGGCGCGTTCTACGTCAGCCTGAACCCCGGCCCGTCGAGCTTTGCCGGCGAGAAGTGCGACCCGAACTATTTTGTGGCCTCGTACCAGAACGATGCTTTCCACACGGCGGGCGGCGTGGCCGCCAACGAGCTGGGCTACAAGCGCGTGGCGCTGCTGGCGCCCAACTACCAGGCCGGGCGCGATGCCATCGAGGGTTTCAAGCGCACCTACAAGGGCGAGGTGGTGGCCGAGATCTACACCAAGCTGGACCAGTCGGACTTCTCGGTCGAGCTGGCGCGGGTGCGGTCTCTGGCGCCCGATGCCGTCTACCAGTTCCATCCGGGCGGCACCGGCATCAACTTCGTCAAGCAATATGCCGCGGCCGGCCTGAACAAGACCGTGCCGATGCTGATGCCGAGCTTCTCCATGGACGCGCGCATGATCCAGGCCACCGGCGACGCGGCGCAAGGCGCCTACATCACCGGCATCTGGTCGCAGGACTTCGACAATCCGCAGTCAAAAGCCTTCGTGCAGGCGTTCAAGGAAGCCTATGGCCGCGTGCCCACCGATTACGCGATGCAGGCCTATGACACGGCGCAGCTGATCGGCGTCGGCCTGAAGGCCACCGGCGGCGACCTGTCGCGCCAGGCCGAGTTCCGCGCCGCGCTGCGCAAGCCCGAGTTCGCCTCGCTGCGCGGCAAGTTCAGCATGAACACCAACCAGCATCCGGTGCAGGACCTGTACCTGATGCGCATCGAGAAGGACGCCGACGGCGGCCTGTCGCCGCGCCTGGTGCGCAAGCTGGTGTCCGATGACAAGGACGCCTACGCCCAATTCTGCAAGATGCCGTCATGACATTGCTCTTCGAACAGTTGCTCAACGGGCTGCAGTTCGGCGCGATGCTGTTTCTGCTCGCCGCCGGGCTGACCCTGATCTTCGGGATCATGGGCGTGGTGAACCTGACCCACGGCTCGTTCTACATGGTGGGCGCGTATTGCGCGGCCTATGCCATCGGCACCACCGGCTCGTTCCTGGCGGGCGTGCTGGCGGCGCTGCTGGGGGCGGGGCTGTACGGCCTGTCGGTGGAGGTGCTGGTGATCCGCAAGCTGTACAAGCGCGACCACCTGTACCAGGTGCTGGCCACCTTCGGCCTGCTGCTGTTCTCGAACGAGGCGGTCAGCCTGATCTTCGGCCGGCGGCCGCCGCTGGTGGGCATCCCGTCGTTTCTGGAAGGCGCGGTGACGCTGGCGCCGGGCTTCCAGTATCCGCTGATCCGGCTGTCGTTCATCGCGGTCGGCGCACTGGTGGCGGTGGGGCTGTGGTGGCTGGTGAACCGCACCCGCATCGGCATGCTGATCCGCGCCGGCGCCGACGACCGCGAAATGGTCGATGCGCTGGGCGTGGATATCAAGAAGCTCTACACCCTGGTGTTCGGCCTGGGCGCGCTGCTGTGCGGACTGGCGGGCGTGATGGCGGCGCCGCTGCTGGCCGTCGAGATCGGCATGGGCGAGCGCATCCTGATCACCACCTTCGTGGTCATCGTGATCGGCGGCGTCGGCTCGGTGCGCGGCGCGCTGGCGGGGGCGCTGCTGGTCGGCATGGTCGACAGCATGGGGCGGGCCTTCCTGCCGCAGCTGCTGGGCGCGGTGTTCTCGCCGGCCACGGCGGATCCGCTGGCGGCGGGCCTGGCTTCGGCCAGTATCTATGTGTTGATGGCGATCGTGCTGATCGCCAAGCCGGGCGGGCTGTTCCCGGCGCGAGGATGATGATGGCAAAGACACTTTCGAATCGCGCGCGCTGGGGGCTGGCCGGGCTGATCCTGCTGCTGGCGCTGCCGGGCGCGGCGGCGGCCACCGACACGCCGTTCCTGATCGGCGTGGTGACGCGCTTCCTGATCTACGGCCTGGCCGCGGTCAGCCTGGACCTGGTGATCGGCTACGGCGCCATGGTCAGCTTCGGCCACGCGATGTTCTTCGGGCTGGGCGGCTATGCGGTGGGCATCATCGCCTTCCACACCACCGAAGCCGGGCCGCTGTTCGGCTGGGCCGGCAGCAACGCCGCGCTGGTGGTGTGGCCGATCGCGCTGGCGGTGTGCGCGCTGGCGGGCTGGCTGTTCGGCTACCTGGCGCTGCGCACGCGCGGTGTGCAGTTCATCATGATCACGCTGGCGTTCGGGCAGATGGTGTATTTCATTCTGGTGTCGCTGCAGTTCTATGGCGGCGACGACGGGCTGATGATCTCGCAGCGCAACGTGCTGCCCGGCCTTAACCTGGAGAACCCGCTGACGTTCTACTACGTCTGCCTGGCGCTGCTGACGATCTGGACGCTGCTGTGCATCCGCATTACCAACTCGCGCTTCGGCATGGTGCTGCAGGCGCTGCGCCAGAGCGAGCGGCGCGCCATCAACCTGGGCGTGGCGCCTACGCCGTACCGCCTGAGCGCCTTCGTGCTGTCGGCGGTGGGCACGGGGCTGGCGGGCGTGCTGTGGGCCAACTATGCCGGGCTGGTGACGCCGGACATGGCGGCCTGGACCAAGTCGGGCGAGCTGATGGCGATCGTCATCCTTGGCGGCGTGGGCACGCTGCTGGGCCCGATCGCGGGCGCGGCGGTGTTCCTGGGACTGGAGCAGATGCTGTCGTCGCTGACCGAGCATTGGCTGCTGTACATGGGGCCGGTGTTGGTGCTGGTGGTTCTGTGGGGTCAGAAGGGCCTGTTCGGCCGCCTGTTGGAGACGCGCCATGCGGATTGAGCCCACCCCCGAGACGCTTCGCGCTTCCCCCTCCAGGGGGCATGCCGACGGACCGGCGGAGCCGGATCCGTGGCATCCCGATCGTAAGCCGACACCAGGAATGGACGAGACGAAAACCCTGCTGCGCCTGACGCAGCTGCGCAAGGCCTTCGACGCGGTGGTGGCCACCAACGGCGTCGACCTGGACGTGCGCGCCGGCGAGATCCACGCCATCATCGGCCCGAACGGCGCCGGCAAGTCGACGCTGATCGCGCAGATCTGCGGCGAGATCCGGCCGGACTCGGGCACCATCGAGCTGGACGGGCGCGACGTGACGGCGCTGCGCGCCTTCGAGCGCGCCCGCCTGGGGCTGGGCCGCTCGTTCCAGATCACCGAGCTGTGCCAGGAATACACCGCGCTCGAGAACGTCATCCTGTCCAGCATGCTCAAGGGCGGCCGCGCCTTTGGCGCCTGGTCCGATCCGCGCCGCGACGCCGGCCTGAAGGCACAGGCGATGCAATGGCTGAACCACGTCGGCCTGGCGGACCGGCGCCACGTGCGCACCGCCGACCTGGCGCACGGCGAGAAGCGCCAACTGGAACTGGCGGTGGCGCTGGCGCGCTCGCCGCGCCTGCTGCTGCTGGACGAGCCCATGGCCGGCATGGGGCCGGAGGAATCGGCGCGCATGACGCGCCTGCTGCTGGGCATGAAGGGCGACTACGGCATCCTGCTGGTCGAGCACGACATGGACGCGGTGTTCGCGCTGGCCGACCGCATCAGCGTGCTGGTCTACGGCAAGGTGGTGTTCAGCGGCGCGCCCGACGAGGTGCGGCGCCATCCGGAAGTGCGCGCCGCCTACCTGGGAGAAGAACATGTTGAAGGTTGAGGGCCTGACCGGCGGCTACGGGTCTAGCAAGGTGCTGTTCGGCATGGCCTTCGAGGCCGCCGAGGGCGAAGTGATCTCGCTGATCGGCCGCAACGGCATGGGCAAGACCACCACCATCAAGACGCTGATGGGCATGCTGCCGGCCACCGGCGGACAGGTCCGGTTCCGCGGCCAGACGCTGGCGCGGCCCGCGCCGAGCGCGGTGGCGCGGCTGGGCGTGGGGCTGGTGCCGGAAGGGCGGCGCGTGTTCGGCTCGCTGTCGGTGGAAGAGAACCTGGTGGCGACCTCGCGCGCCGCGCCTGGCGGCTGGGACCTGGCGCGGGTCTATGCGCTGTTCCCGCGCCTGAAGGAGCGCCGCGCGCAGTCATCGCGCACGCTGTCGGGCGGCGAGCAGCAGATGCTGGTGGTCGGCCGCGCGCTTATGACCAATCCCAAGCTGCTGATCCTGGACGAGGCCACCGAAGGGCTGGCGCCGCTGATCCGCCAGGAAATCTGGCGTTGCCTGCGGGCGCTCAAGGCCGAGGGCCAGACCATCCTGGTGATCGACAAGAACCTGCCCGAGATGGCAACGCTGGTGGACCGTCACTACATCGTCGACAAGGGCCGCGTGGCCTGGTCGGGCGCGCCCGCGGAACTGTCCGCGCAGCCCGACCTGGCGCAACGTTATCTCGGCATCTGACCGCAATAGGAGCACACGCATGTTGAACCTGCCCGTTTTCAAGGCCGCCGCCGTCCAGGCCGCCCCGGTGTTCCTGGACACCGACGCCACCGTCGACAAGACCTGCGACCTGATCGCCGAGGCCGCCGGCAACGGCGCCAGCCTGGTGGCCTTTCCCGAGGTGTTCGTCTCGGCCTATCCCTACTGGAGCTGGGTGATGAACCCGGTGCAGGGCAGCCCGTGGTTCGAAAAACTCTGCAAAAGCGCCATCGAGCTGCCAGGGCCGGAGATCCGCCGCATCGCCCAGGCCGCGCGCCAGCACCGCGTCAACGTGGTGGTGGGCGTGAACGAGCGCAGCCGCCATGGCGTCGGCACGATCTACAACACCATGGTCTTCATCAACGAAGAGGGCCGCGTCCTGGGCCGCCATCGCAAGCTGGTGCCGACCTGGGCCGAGAAGCTGACCTGGGCCCATGGCGACGGCGAGTCGCTGCGCGTCTATGACACGTCCGTGGGCAAGCTTGGCGGCCTGGCCTGCGGCGAGAACACCAACACGCTGGCGCGTTTCTCGCTGCTGGCGCAGGGCGAGATGGTGCACGTCGCCAGCTATATCTCGCTGCCGGTGGCGCCGCCCGACTACGACATGGCCGAGGCCATCCGCCTGCGGGCGGCGGCCCACTCGTTCGAGGGCAAGGTGTTCACGGTGGTGTCGTGCTCGACCATTTCCACCGAGATCCAGGACGCCATCAGCGCCAGCCATCCGGAAGCGCGCGAGATGCTGGCGCGCCGCAACAGCGCGTTTTCGGGAATATTGGGGCCGGACGGGCGTGTCATCGGCGAACCGCTGATCGACGACGAAGGCATCGTCTACGCCGACATCGACCTGTCGCGTTGCATCCAGCCGCGCCAGATGCACGACATCGTCGGCCACTACAACCGCTTCGACGTGTTCGACCTGCGCGTGAACCGGCGGCCGCTGCAGGCGGCGCGCTACGACGATCAGGACGACCTGAATGGCTGCGAGCCGGACTGGAGCCTCGATCCGCAGCCGGAAGCGCCGCGCGAGGCGCGCGGCTGAGGGCGGCCGGGCCCCCGCGGGTAGAATGGGCCGCCTGAGCGCCGGCCGGCCCCGGGGGCCAGCCGGCCGCTGACATCTGGAGAGCACGTTGAAGCCAAGAATCAAAGCTTCCCGCCAGGACGAGCCCGGCGCCGACGGGAACGCCGAGGTAGAGGAAATCACGCTGTCCGAGCAGGTCTACCGCCTGCTGCGGCGCGACATCATGAGCGGCGCCTTCGCGCCGGGCCAGTCGCTGCGCCTGGAATTGCTCAAGCAACGCTACGGCAGCAGCTTTTCCCCGATCCGCGAGGCCCTGAACCGGCTGCGCAGCGAACGCATGGTGATCACCACCACCTCGCGCGGCTTCCGCATTGCGCCGCTGTCGGTCGAGGAAATGTGGGACGCCTGCGAAACCCGCATCCTGATCGATTGCGACGCGTTGCGGCGCTCGCTGGCCAACGCCGACGACGCCTGGGAGGCGCGGCTGGTCGGCGCCTTTCATGCCCTGACGCTGGCGGCGCAGCGCGCCAGCGAAGCCGTGCCGCCCAGCCAGGACCTGGAAGAGTCGCTGGAAGCGCGCCATCTGGACTTCCACCATGCGCTGATCGGCGCCTGCCGCTCGCACTGGCTGCTGGACCTGTCCACGCAGCTATATGCGCAGACGGAGCGCTACCGGCGCCCGGCGCGCGCCGGCGCCACCGCCTATGGACCCGAGCGCAATGTCGACGACGAACACCGCGAATTGCTCGATGCCGCGCTGTCGCGCGACGTCGAGCGCTCGGTGGCGATGCTGGCGGCGCACTATCGCAAGACCGCTCAATTCATCGAACACATCATTTCCCAGGACGACAGGCAGGCCATTCATGCGTGACGCGGACATCGATCTCTTTTTCCCCACCATCGCCGAGCGCGAGGTGCAATACAACGCCCGCGAGTCGGTGGCGGACTTCGACGCCTGCGTGCGTCGCTACGCCGAATCGGCCGCCGCGGTGAAGTCGCGCCGCCCGGGCCTGCTGGACCTGCGTTACGGCATGGGCCAGGACGAGCGGCTGGACCTGTTCCTGCCGGCCGCCAACCGTGGCCCGGCACCGCTGTTCGTGTTCATCCATGGCGGCTACTGGCGCGGCCAGCGCAAGGAGGATGCGCCGGTCATGGCCGAGGCCTTCAACGCGGCCGGCGCGGCGGTGGCGGTGCCGGAATACACGCTGGCGCCCGAGGCGACGCTGCCGGAAATCGTGCGCGAGATGCGCTCGGCGCTGGCCTGGCTGTACCACAACGCGGCGGCGTACGGCGTCGATCCCGAGCGTATCTACGTGGGCGGCAGTTCGGCTGGCGGTCATCTGGCGGCGATGCTGGCCGCGCCGGCCTGGCAGGCGCGCTACGGCGTGCCAGACGACGTGATCAAGGGCACGTTGGCCCTGAGCGGCCTGTTCGATCTGCGGCCGCTGTGCGACGTCCTGCCCAATACCTGGTTGCAACTGACGCCGGAGCAGGCGGCCCGCCACAGCCCGATCTTCAACCTGCCCGAGCGCGCCGGCCCCATGCTGCTGGCCGTCGGCGGCCTGGAGACGCAGGGTTTCAAGAACCAGACCGAAGCCTTCGAACGCGCCTGGACCGGCGCCGGCCTGCAGGCCACGCGCATCCCGACGCCGCATTGCAACCACTTCGACCTGGTGAACGAGCTGGAAGACCCGGCCAGCGACCTGACCCGCGCCACCCTGGCGATGATGGGCCTGGCGCAAGCCTGAGCGCGTTCACGGACACGGGTGCGCCATGGCCGACCTGAAACTGCTCGAAGACCTGATCGCCCTGGCGCAGAGCGGCAGCTTCGTGCGCGCCGCCGAGGCGCGGCATGTCACGCATCCGGCCTTCGGGCGCCGTATTCGCGCCCTCGAGGCCTGGGCCGGCGCGCCGCTGGTGGAGCGCCAGCGCGTGCCGGTGACGCTGACCGCCGAGGGCGAGGCCCTGCTCAAGACCGCTACCCAGGTGGTCGAGCAGATGGGCCTGGTGCGCCATCGCATCCGCAGTTCCGGCGCGGGCGGCGAGGCGGTGCTGCGCATCGCCACCGGCCGCAGCCTGGCGCGCACGCTGGTGGCCGACTGGATCGCGCGCCTGCGGCACCGCGCACCCAAGGTGTTGACCGAGGGCACCCAGTTGGAAATCTCCACTGGCAAGATGGAAGACATGGCGGTGCGGCTGGAGCAGGGCAAGGTCGACCTGCTGTGCTGCTACGAGCACCCGGCCCTGTCGATGCAGCTCAATCCGGTGCGCTATCGCTACATGACGCTGGGTACCGACAAGCTGGTGCCGGTGAGCCAGGCCGATGGCCGCGGCCGCGCGCGCTACGTGCTGGCCGAGGGCGGCACGGCGGCGCCCCTGATCACCTATGCCGGCGGGCTGTCGATGGAGCGCATCCTCGGCGACCGGCTCGAATCCACTCCCTACGCGCTGGCGCCGTTCGTGCGCAGCGATTCGCTCGACGCCGCGCATGGCGCCGCGGCCAAGGGCCTGGGCGTCGCCTGGCTGCCATGGTCGATGGTGGCGGCCGATTGCCGCCGCGGCACGCTGGTATCGCTGGGCGGCCGCAGTGACGAAATTGCCTTCGAGGTGCGCCTGTACCGCTCGCGGGCGCGTCTGGCGGACCTGGCCGAGGCGGCCTGGGAAGCCACGGCCAATCGCAAGGCCTAGGGCCTGCCGGCCGCGCGGTCGGTAGGTCCCGGCGCAGCGCCAGGATGACAAGGCGGGGCCAGCCAAATCAGCACGGAAATGTGCTGATTTGGCACGTCATGGCTGTGGCGCGCACCGCAGAATGTCTTCCGATATTTCAAACGAGACGGCACCGCCGTCCACGACAGCACCCCAGGGAGAAACACATGCATTCCATCACGCATCCGCTGCGCGGCGCGTTGGTCGCGCTCTGCGCCGCGTCCACGCTGGTCATCGCCGCGCCGGCCAGCGCCGACGGCTACCCCGACCATCCGATCTCGCTGGTCGTCGGCTATCCGGCCGGCGGCAGCGTCGACCTGACCGCGCGCCTGTTCGGCGAGGAACTGGCCAAGCGCCTGGGCCAGAGCGTGGTGATAGAGAACGCCGGCGGCGCCGGCGGCACGATCGGCGCGCAGCGCGTGGCCCGCGCCGCGCCGGACGGCTACACGCTGTTGCTGGGCGCGACCAATGAGATGGTCATCGCCCGCATGATCAACAGCGCCGTTAAGTACGACGGCGCCAAGGACTTCACCGCCCTGGGCGTGATCGCTTCGCAGCCGATGCTGTTGGCGGCCAGCAAGCAGTCCGGTGTCAAGAGCGCGGCCGACTATCTGCAGAAGGTGCGCGGCGCGGCGCCGGGCACTTTCAATTACGGTTCGTCCGGCGTGGGGACGTCGCTGCATCTGGCCGGCGAAATGGTCAACCAGTCCACGTCCACGCGCGCCGAGCACGTCCCGTACCGCGGCGTGGCCCCGCTGGTGACCGATCTGATGAGCGGGCAACTGGATTTCGGCATGCTGGTGCTGTCTTCCGGCCTGCCGCAGGTACGCGGCGACAAGATCGTGGCGCTGGGGGTGACGCAGAAGCAACGCTCGCCGGTGGCGCCGGACATTCCCGCGCTGGCCGAGACCCCGGGCTTCGAATCGGTCGATGTCAGCGTGTCTTTCTCGCTGTATGGACCGGCCGGCCTGCCCGAGCCGGTGGCGTCCAAGCTGCGCGCGGCGCTGACCGACACGCTCAAGTCGGAACAATTCCGCGCCAAGATGCAGGAGGCCGGCGGCGTGCTGGCGCAACTGGGCGTGGACCCGGTGGCCTACCAGGCCGACGAAGCGCGCAAGTACGGCGCGCTGGTCAAGTCGGCCGGGCTTCAGGCGCAATAGCGCGTATTCGGGCTGGACGTGGCGACGGCCGCCTCCTGGCGGC
>NZ_JCBANN010000038.1:0-50933 GCF_059761975.1 Achromobacter sp. 46006 | reverse complement strand
CTCGCGGCGGGCCTTCGTGTTTGTGCCGCCGACCGTGACCGGGGCGCGGGCCTTACAGCACGTAGCGGGCCAGGTCCTGGCTGCTGGCGGCTTCGGCCAGTTGCGCGTTGACGTAGGCGGCGTCGATCTTGACCGTCTTGTTGCTGGAGGCGGCGGCGTCGAACGACAGTTCGTCCAGCAGCTTTTCCATCACGGTGTAGAGGCGGCGGGCACCGATGTTCTCGGTGGTTTCGTTGACCTCGTAGGCCAGCTCGGCCAGGCGGCGCACGCCCTCGTCGGTGAACTCCAGTTGCACGTCTTCGGTGGCCAGCAGCGCGGTGTACTGCTTGGTCAGCGAGGCGTCGGTGTCGCCCAGGATGCGCACGAAGTCTTCGGCGGTCAGCGATTCCAGTTCCACGCGGATCGGAAAACGGCCCTGCAGCTCGGGGATCAGGTCGGACGGGCGCGCCAGGTGGAAGGCGCCCGAGGCGATGAACAGGATGTGGTCGGTGCGGACCATGCCGTAGCGCGTGTTGACGGTGGTGCCCTCGACCAGCGGCAGCAGGTCGCGCTGCACGCCCTGGCGCGAGACGTCGGCGCCGCCGCTTTCCTGGCGCGCCGCGATCTTGTCGATCTCGTCCAGGAACACGATGCCGTTCTGCTCGACGTTGTTGATGGCGACGGTGCGCAGGTCTTCCTCGTTGATGCGCTTGGCGGCTTCCTCGTCGACGATCAGCTTGAAGGCTTCGCGCACCTTCATCTTCTTGGACTTCTTCTTGTCGCGCGCCAGGCCGGCGAACATGCCGCGCAACTGCTCGGCCATTTCTTCCATGCCGGGGGGCGTCATGACGTCCATTTGCGGCGCGGCCTGGGCGACTTCGATTTCGATCTCAAGATCGTCGATCTTGCCTTCGCGCAGGCGCTTGCGGAAGGTCTGGCGGGCGCTGTTGTCCTCGCCGCGCTCGGGCTCGCCCGAGGCGCCGCGGGGCGGCGGCACCAGGGCGTCGAGGATGCGGTCTTCGGCGGCGTCCTCGGCCTGGGTGCGCACGCGGCGCATTTCCAGCTCGCGGGTCTGCTTGATCGAGTATTCGGTCAGGTCGCGGATGATGGTGTCGACGTCGCGGCCGACATAGCCCACCTCGGTGAACTTGGTGGCCTCGATCTTGATGAACGGCGCGTTGGCCAGCTTGGCCAGGCGGCGCGCGATCTCGGTCTTGCCGACGCCGGTGGGGCCGATCATGAGGATGTTCTTGGGGTGGATCTCGTGGCGCAGCGGCTCGGCCACCTGCTGGCGGCGCCAGCGGTTGCGCAGGGCCACCGCCACCGCGCGCTTGGCGCGGTTCTGGCCGACGATGTATTTGTCGAGTTCGGAGACGATCTCTCCGGGCGTCATGTTGGAGGCGGACATGAGGGCGGATCCTTGAAGCAGGGGACTGGCTGGGGGCTTGCCGCGACGCCGTGGGCGGCGTCGCGCGGCCGGGGTCAGTCGCCCAGCGTTTCGATGACGTGGTTCTGGTTGGTGTAGATGCAGAGGTCGCCGGCGATCTCGAGCGACTGCTTGATGATGGCCTCGGGCGCCAGGTCGGTATTGCGCAGCAGCGCCAGCGCGGCGGACTGGGCGTAGGCGCCGCCCGAGCCGATGGCGGCCAGGCCGTGCTCGGGCTCGAGCACGTCGCCGTTGCCGGTCAGCACCAGCGTGTGTTCGGCGTCGGCCACGATCAGCATGGCTTCGAGTCGGCGCAGGACGCGGTCGGTACGCCAGTCGCGGGTCAATTCGACCGCGGCGCGCATCAGGTTGCCCTGGTGCTTTTCGAGCTTGGCCTCGAAGCGTTCCTGCAGCGTGAACGCGTCGGCCGTGGCGCCGGCGAAACCGGCCAGGATCTTGTCGTGATAGAGGCGGCGGATCTTGCGGGCCGTGCCCTTGATGACGATGTTGCCCAGGGTGACCTGGCCATCGCCGCCGAGCGCGACACGGTTGCCGCGGCGGACACACACGATGGTGGTGGCGTGAAATTGTTCCATGCGTTCCTTCCTTTGAAAGGACTAGCTGGGGGCGAAGCGAACGAAATCAAGGCTTGCGGGCCCATGAAGAAAGGAAGGCCCGCCACGCCACGCCGCGCCGCCCGGGGGCCGGCGCCGGGACGGGGCGCTTTCATCATCAGGCGGCGCGGCAATGAAAAAAGGCCATGCCGGAAACCAGCATAGCCTTTCGAGGTGGCGCTTGAATAACGGGACGGATCAGTCGCCGTACAGCTTCTGCCGCATTTCGCGCCGTTCCTGCGCTTCCAGCGACAGGGTGGCGGTGGGGCGGGCCAGCAGGCGCGGGATGCCGATGGGTTCGCCGGTTTCCTCGCACCAGCCGTATTCGCCGCTGTCGATGCGGGCGATGGACTGTTGCACCTTTTTCAGCAGCTTGCGCTCACGGTCGCGGGTGCGCAGCTCGAGGGCGTGTTCTTCCTCGATGGTGGCGCGGTCGGCCGGGTCGGGCACGAACTGCGTTTCGCGCAGGTGCTCGGTGGTCTCGCCAGCGTTGGCCAGGATATCCTGTTCGAGTTGTTTGAGCCGTTCCTTGAAGAACGCCAGTTGGCGGTCGTTCATGTAGTCGGACTCGGGCATGGCCAGCAATTCCTTCTCGCTGGGCAGATCAATCGCCGTATCGCTCGTCGACTTGCTTGATTTTTTGGTTGCTGCCTTGGTAGCCATGAAAACACTCCACTATGAATCGATCCTGGCGCGGGATTGTCTTCCCGGTCCGTGTGCTTGCTGCCTACGCTATTCGTACCTCACAGTACTGCCTTCGTCGCACCGCGTCACGTATCCAAAAAGGGGATCACCCCGCCAGGCACTGCTCCAAGCCCCGGGTGAAAATCTCCTGGGGCAGTTTGCGTCCGATGAAGACCATCTTGGTGGACGGCTTTTCGGCCGCGGTCCACGGTTTGCCGGGTTCCGCGCCCATCATCATGTGGACACCCTGGAACAACATGCGGCGGTTGATGCCTTTCATGTACAGGATGCCCTTGTAGCGCAGCAGGTCCGATCCATAGACCTGCACGACGCCGCCCAGGAATTCCTCGAGGCGCGCGGGATCGAACGGCTTGTTGGAACGGAAGACGAACGCGCCGATTTCATCGTCGTGCTTGGGGTGGTGATGATGAGCATGATTGCAGTGCGCACCGCATTCGCCCTCGTGGTCGTGGTCATGATGGTCATGACCGTGACCGTGACCGTGGCCATGGTCGTGGCCATGGGCATGATCGTGATCGTGATCGTGGGCGGCGTCGGGATGCTCGTCGGCCAGGAAGTCCGGGTCGATGTCCAGGATCGAATTCAGGTTGAAACCGCTGATGTCGATGATGGACTTCAGGTCGACATCGCCGAAATTGACCGGCGTGATCGGCGCGCGCGGGTTCATCCGCACCAGGCGGTTGCGCAACGCTTCGTAGTCGATGTCGTTGACCAGGTCTTTCTTGGAAATCAGGATGCGGTCCGCGAAACCGACCTGCTTCTGGGCTTCGGGTTGTTCGTCAAGCGTCACCATGCCGTGCTTGGCGTCGACCACCGTGACCACCGCGTCCAGGCGGTAGTACTCGGCGATGTCGTCGTCCATGAAGAACGTCTGGCACACCGGGCCGGGGTTGGCCATGCCGGTGGTTTCCAGGATGACGCGCTCGAAATTCAGGGCGCCGGCCTCGCGCTTGGCGCGCAGGTCGGACAGGGTGCGCATCAGGTCGCCACGCACGGTGCAGCAGACGCAGCCGTTGGACAGCTCGATGATTTCCTCGTCGCTGTCCTGCACCAGCAGATCGTTGTCGATGCTTTCCGGTCCGAATTCGTTTTCGATGACGGCAACGCGGCGGCCGTGGAATTCGGTCAGGATGCGCTTGAGCAGGGTGGTCTTGCCCGCACCGAGAAAGCCGGTGAGGATGGTGACGGGAACCATTTTGTCCAAACTGCGCGGGGTGTTCATGGCGAAGCTGCTTGCGTGAAGTAAAGGCGGTTAAACACGGCGGTCAAACGCTGTATCTGGCGGGGCGGCAGCGGGTGCCGATTGCCTGCCAGACATCGCTCGACCGATGTTACTGCCACAGGCTGCGAGGGCCGCGGATCGCGGCCGGACGCAGGATTACAGCACAGTCGGGGGCGGGGGGCAAACCCCGGGCCAACCCGGGGGCCGCAGCCGCCCAGATCGCGGCTGTACGCCGTCAAGTATCGGGCGATATCGCTATTTTGGGGCGATTTTCCGGATTTCAAGTGTCCGGGGAGTGCGGCGGTGCCGGCCGCATGGCCGCTGTGCCCGCGCCGGACGCGGGCGACAAGCGGTTAGTGGTGGTGATGGTGCCCGGCGTCCGCAGGCTGCTGCTTCTGGCATTGCGGGCACAGGGCCCGGATCTCGGTTTCGTGGGTAGCCAGGACATAGCCGGTCTGCGCCACGCGCTCGGCGAGCTGGCGGCTCATGGCAGGGTCGGAAATCTCGGCGACCGCGCCGCAGCCCGTACAGACCACCAGCAGGTCGTGCGGCGCGCCGCCAGCGTCGTGGCATGCGCTCCAGGCATTGACGGCGTCCAGGCGGTGGATCAGGCCTTCGTCCATCAGGAAGTCCAGGGCGCGGTACACCGTGGGCGGCGCCGCGCCCGGATGCACCTCGCGCATGGCGTCGAGCAGTTCGTAGGCCTTCAGGCTGCGACCGTGGCGCAGCAGCAGTTCCAGCACCTTGCGGCGGATGGGGGTCAGGCGGCGGCCGCGTTGTTCGCACAGCGCCTCGGCGACGCTGAGTTGGGCGCCTACGGTGTCGCTGCGGGGGGAACGGGGCGGAGCGGGCATGGCGGGCTTCATCTGAATAGGGAACGCGCGCGACGCGCGCGAGATGCCTGGAAGGTAGCAGAAAACACCCAGCTGCGGGCGAAACCCCGCGATTCAAGTCTGTTAGTTATGATATAACATAATAAGATCTGGTCATTCCACTCTGTCCTGCCGTCCGTCTTTTCCATGCCCCAGCCTTCCGCCCCGTCCGCGCGGCCCGACGCCGCGCCGCGTCCGCGCGTGTCCCTGCGTTCCGCCTTTCTCGCGTCCGCCTGGCGCCGCATGGCCTATGCGCTGGCCGCGGCCCTCGCATTGTGGGCCTTGACGGGCTGGGCGCTGGGCTGGTGGCCGCGATGAACCGCGCGCCGGTCGCCATCGAACTGCGCAAGGCCTCGTTCGGCTGGCACGGACATGTGGCCTTGCGCGAGGTCTCGGGCCGGTTCGATCCTGGCACCATGACGGCGGTGGTCGGGCCCAACGGCGCCGGCAAGTCGACACTGGTCAAGGGCATCATGGGCGTGTTGCGGCCGATGTCCGGCAGCGTCGGCATCGGCGGGGCCGGCCGCGCCGAACTGGCCTGGCTGCCGCAGGCCGCCGAGCTGGACCGCGCCTTTCCCGCCCGGGTCCTGGACCTGGTGGCCATGGGGGCCTGGCGCCGGGTCGGCAGTTGGCGCCGCCATGGCCGCGAGGAATTCGACCGTTGCATGGACGCGCTGGAAACCGTCGGCCTGGCGGACATGGCGGGCCGTGGCATCGATACGCTGTCCGGCGGACAGATGCAGCGCACCCTGTTCGCCCGCATGCTGGTGCAGGATGCGCCGGTGCTGGTGCTGGACGAGCCCTTTGCCGCCGTCGACAGCCACACCGCCGATGAGTTGATGGCCCTGCTTTGCGAGTTGCATGGCCAGGGCCGGTCGGTGGTCGCCGTGCTGCACGATCTGGATCTGGTGCGCGCACATTTTCCGCAATGCCTGCTGCTGTCCGGGGCGGTGGTGTCCTGGGGCGCGACCACGGCCGCGCTGACCGAGGATCACCTGAGGTTGGCGCGCCAATGGCACGCGGGGGCTTTCGCATGACGGCGCTGCAATGGGTCGTGGCGCCCTTTCTCGATTACGCCTTCATGCGGCGCGCGCTGGCTGGCGCCAGCGCCCTGTCGCTGGGGGCCGCCCCGCTGGGCGTATTCCTGGTGCTGCGGCGCATGAGTCTGATGGGCGACGCCATGTCGCACGCGATTCTGCCGGGCGTGGCGGCGGGCTTCCTGCTGTCCGGCCTGTCGCTGGGCGCCATGATGCTGGGTGGCATCGCCACTGGCCTGGCCGTGGCGTTGCTGGCGGGCCTGGTGGCACGCCTCACACCGCTGCGCGAAGACGCCAGCTTCGCCGCCTTCTATCTGATCTCGCTGGGCCTGGGGGTGCTGCTGGTATCGCTGCGCGGTTCCAACATGGATCTGTTGCATGTGCTGTTCGGCACCGTGCTGGGGCTGGACGATGACGCCTTGCTGCTGGTGACGGCGACCGCCAGCGCGACCCTGCTGGCCTTGGCCGCGCTGTATCGCCTGCTGGTGGCCGAATGCCTGGACCCCGGCTTCCTGCGCGCCAGCGGCGGTCATGGCGGCTGGGTGCACATGAGCTTCCTGGTGCTGGTGGTGGTGAACCTGGTGGCCGGGTTCCAGGTGCTGGGCACGCTCATGGTGGTCGGAATCATGATGCTGCCGGCCGCCGCCGCCCGCTTCTGGATGCGCTCGGCGGCCAGCCAGATTCCGCTGGCCGCCGCCATCGGCGTGGCCGCTTCGATCACCGGCCTGTTGGTGTCATACCACTTCAATGTGCCGGCCTCGCCCGCCATCATCCTGGCGGCCGGCGCTTGTTACCTGTTTTCCATCGTTGGCGGCCCGCATGGCGGGTTGCTGCGGGCGCCGCGCGCTGCGCGCCGGGCCTGAATTCCAAGGAGATTCGCCATGCGTTCCATTCTGCTGCCGCTTTCGCGCCGCCGCGCCTTGCTGGCCGTGGCCGGCTTGTGGTTGTCCACGACCTTCGGCGCGGCGCATGCCGCCGAACCGTTGCCGGTCGTGGCCAGCTTCTCGATCCTCGGCGACATCGTGCGCGAGGTCGGCGGCGACGACGTCAGGCTCGGCACCCTGGTCGGTCCGGACGGCGACGCCCATGAATACGAACCCACGCCCGGAGACGCCAAGAAGCTGGCGGCGGCCAGGGTGCTGTTTGTCAACGGCCTGGATTTCGAGGCCTGGCTGCCGCGGCTGGTCAAGGCGTCCGGCTTTTCCGGCACGACCGTGGTGGCGTCCAGGGGCGTGACGCCGCGCAAGTTCGCCAGCCACGGCGACGCGCATGAACATGACGCCAAGGATCACGATCATGCCCATGGCGCGGGTGAAGACCATCACCATCATGGCGACGCCGATCCGCACGCCTGGCAGAACCTGGCCAATGGCGTGATCTATGCGCGCAACGTGGCCGACGGCCTGGCCGCGGCCGACCCGGCCCACGCCGACGCCTACCGCAAGCGCGCCGACGCCTATATCGCCCGCCTGCAAGCCGCCGATGCCGCTGCCCGCAAGAGCTTCGCCGCGATTCCGGCCGAGCGCCGCAAGGTGGTTACTTCGCATGACGCCTTCGGCTATTTCGGCGATGCCTATGGTGTCGAGTTCATCGCCGCGATGGGCATCTCGACCGCGGCCGAGCCGTCCGCCGGCGACGTGGCGCGCATCATCGAACAGGTCAAGCGCGACAAGGTGCCGGCGGTGTTCGTCGAGAACATCACCAGTCCGCGCCTGGTGCAGCAGATCGCGCGCGAAACCGGCGCCAAGGTGGGTGGTACGCTGTATTCCGATGCCCTGTCCAAACCCGGACAGCCCGGCGCCACCTATCTGGAAATGTTCGAATGGAACGTACGTCAGCTCGCCACGGCCTTGCGGCCCTGAGCGCCGTGGCGGGCGCGCTGGTGGCCACCGCCGCCGGCGCGCATCCCCACATGTGGATCGATGCCCGCGCGGTGATCGATCTGGACGAACAGCATCGCATCACCGCCGTGCGGCAGGTCTGGCTGTTCGATGAGATGTTCGGCGCCTATGCCACCCAGGGCCTCAAGAAGGGCAAGGGCGGAACGTTGCCGGATGACACCCTGAAGGGCATGGCGCGGGAATGGATGAAGGCGCTGGGCGAACCGGTTTCGCACTATTTCACGCGTGTCACCGTCGCCGGCAAGACCATGGCATTCGCCGCGCCGCGCGATGCGCGCGTGACCTGGAATCCGAAGACCAGCCGGCTGGCACTGGCCTTCACGCTGCCGCTGGCCGAGCCCGCCGCCGCGGATGCCGCGGGCGCGCAGGTCGATATCTACGACCCGACGTATTTCGTGGCCTATGCCTTCGAGGAAAAGGGGGCGGTCGCACTGGGCGGACCCGGCGCGGCGGCCTGCAAGCAGGCTTACCGCAAGCCCAAGGAACTGGATTGGAACACCATGCAGCAACTGGCCGCCATCCCGGCCGATCCGGACGCGTTGCCCGAGGAGCTTTTCGCCATCACCAAGGGGCTGACGCATCGCATCGAGGTGCAATGTTCGTAGCGCGCGGCCGTCCGCCGGCCGTCACATGCGCGTGGCTGCTGGCGCTGGTCGCGCTGGCCTGGGCGGGGGGGGCGGCGGCGCAGGGCGCGCATCCCTTCGGCGTGCCCGAGAGCGGCGGCGCCGGTCTTGGCGGACCCGGCTGGCTGGCGGGCTTTTTCGGCCAGGTATCGGCATGGCAGACCCATTTCTACCGCCAGCTCACGGCGGCGGTGCGGGCCTGGCAGGCCGATGGCGGCGGCTGGCTGCTGATCGGCCTGTCGTTCGCCTATGGCGTTTTCCACGCGCTGGGACCGGGCCACGGCAAGGCGGTGATTTCCTCCTACGTGCTGGCCAATCGCCAGACCGCCCGCAACGGCGCGCTGCTGGCATTGATCGCGTCATTGGTGCAGGCCTTGGTGGCGATCGCGATGGTGGCCGTGCTGGCCCTGGTGTTCAACGCCACGGCGGCTTCCATGAACCAGGCGACACGCTGGCTGGAACTGGCGTCATATGCGCTGGTGACGCTGCTGGGCGTCTGGCTGGTGTGGGTCAAGGCGATCCGGCCGTTGTGGCGGCGGCGGTCTTACGCGGGTGTTGCCGCGCCCGCTCCGGTCCGGTCCGCCCCACCGGTGGTTGCCGTGCCGCCGGTATTGAAGGGCGCCGCGGCGCTGCGCGCGATCACAGTGCAGGCCGCCGCGCCGCGGGAGCGGCGCGCGCACGGCGCCCACGATCACGCACATGTCGACGGGCACCATCACCACGATCACTCGCATCATGACGACGCTTGCGGTTGCGGTCATTCCCACGTGCCGCCGGCGGAGCAGATGGCAGGGCCGCTGAACTGGCGCCGCGCCGGGGCCGCCATTCTCGCCGTGGGCCTGCGTCCGTGCAGTGGCGCGCTGATCGTGCTGGTATTCGCGCTGTCGCAGGGGTTCTTCCTGGCGGGAGTGGCCTCGGCGCTGGCGATGGGCCTGGGCACGGGCCTGACCGTGGCGGCGCTGGCCTGCCTGGCGGTCGCGGCTGGGGGCGCGGCCAATGCACTCGGCGCGCGCCTGTCGAGCGTGGCGGCTGCGCGGCTGCGCTACGCGGTTGAAGCGCTGGCCGCGCTGGCAGTGCTGGCGCTGGGTGTGCTACTGCTGGGTGGCATGCTGGCCGGGGGCGGCTGAGCGGCCGCTGGTCTCAGGATTTGCGGCCAGCGCGCGGATGCGCCTGGTCGTAGGCGCGCGCCAGGTGCTGGAAGTCGAGCCGGGTGTAGATCTGGGTAGTGGAAATGTTGGCGTGGCCCAGCATTTCCTGCACCGCGCGCAGGTCCTGGGCCGACTGCAGCACATGGCTGGCGAAGCTGTGGCGCAGCACGTGCGGATGCACATGGGTCGGCAGGCCGGCGGCTTGCCCAATATGCGCCAACTGCAGTTGCACAACGCGCGGCGAGATGCGCCGCCCGCGCATGCCCAGGAACAGCGCCGCGGCATCGTCGGGCGATGCCGATGGCGGCGCCAGTTGCGGCCGCGCCGCGATCCAGCGGCGCAGCGCCGCCACGGCGGCCTGGCCGACCGGAACCGAGCGGCGCTTGCCGCCCTTGCCCAGCACGATGACCTCGGCCTCGTCCAGATTGAGCCAGCCACGCGATTCATGGTCGGGCGAGCGCGTATAGCGCAGGTCCAGCCCGACCAGTTCCGACAGCCGCAGCCCGCTGGAATACAGCAATTCGAACATGGCCTGGTCGCGCAGCGCGGCCGGTTCGGTCGCCACCCGGGCCGGCGCGCGATCGAGCAGGGCCTGGGTCTGTTCCACCGACAGGGCCTTGGGCAGGCCGCGCGGCGCTTTCGGGGCGCGCACGCCGGCCACCGGATTGCCGGCCAGGCCGATGCCAGGCGCCCACCATTGATAGAAGCCGCGCCAGGCCGCCAGTGTGCGCGCCAGGCTGCGCGGGCCGCGGCCCTGGGCGTGCAGCCGCGCGACGAACTGGCGGATATGGCCATTGCCGAGTTGCTCGAGTGGCAGTCGGACGCGGCTGGCCAATTCGTGCAGAAAGCGCAGTTCGCGTCGGTAGCCGTCCAGCGTGTGGGGAGAGTAGCGGCGGTTGCTTTCCAGATGGCGCAGCCAGGCGGCCATCGGGTCGGGCAGGGGAGTGTCCGGCGCCGGGTCCCGCGTGGCCTGTTCCGGGGCTCCCGTGCTCATGGTTCGATCAGGCCTTGGGCGCGGCCGGATTCAGCCGGTGCAGCGCGGCCGAGGCCAACTGGCCGATGGATTCGAGGAACGCGGTGCCCATGTCGGGCGTGAAGCGTTCGGCATCGTCCGAGCCCAGCACCAGCAGGCCGACGCTGGCGCCATCGGCTTGCAGGCGCAGCGGCACCAGCGCCAGCGACTTGGGCTTGGCATCCAGCCAGGCGGCGGCTTCGAAGCCGGTGTCGGTGCCGCAATACGGTGTCTTCAGGCTGTCGGTGAAGGTGCGCACGTCCTGGCTGGTGGGTTCGCCGTAGCCGGTTTCGGGCAGCTCGGGCAGGTTCCACAGGCGCAGCGCCACGTGGTTGATCTCGAACTGTTCGGCCAGGCCCAGCGCGATTTCGCCGGGCACGAGCTGCGGGTCCGGTTCGGACAGCAGTCGGCAGCACCACTTGGAGATGTGGCTGCCGATGGTTTCGTTGGCGGTGGCGTTGCGCACCAGTTCATTCAGGCGCCATTCGAGTTCGCGGTTGCGTTCGCGCAGCGTGAGGATCTGGCGCTCGCCCAGCGAGATGGCGCGCGAGCCATGCGGATGCGGCACTTGCAGCGTGGCGAAGACGTCCGCGTGCTGGTCGAAGAAGCCGGGGTGTTCCTGCAGGAACGTGGCGATGTCCTGGGCGGTGAAAGCGGTATCGGTCATGGGTTCAGCGGTTCAGCGCCATGGAAAAAACGAGCTTGTCGATATCGACCTGGCCCGTGAAAACGGATTCGGCCGGTCCGGTCATGCGTAGCTGTTCGCCATCCCAGGCGATGGTCAGCACGCCGCCGCGCGTCTGCACGCGCACCGGCGAGTCGAGCAGGCCGCGGCGGATGCCCGCCGCCACCGCGGCGCAGGCGCCGGTGCCACAGGCCAGCGTTTCGCCGGCGCCGCGCTCGTGCACGCGCAGGCGGATATTGTGGCGATCGACGATCTGCATGAAGCCGGCGTTGACGCGGCGGGCAAAGCGCGGATGGGTTTCGATCAGGGGGCCGACGATGGCGACGGGCGCGGTATCGACGTTGTCAACCACTTGCACCGCGTGCGGATTGGAGATGGCCACGGCCGACAGCGCCACCGTGCGCGGCAGGCCGGCGGGCACGTCGAGTTCGAGTTCCCACAGGGTGTCGCTGCCTTGGTTGCGCGCGGCCAGGCCGGCGGTGTCGAAGGGCAGGGCGACCGGGTCGAAGCGGGTACTGCCCATGTCGACCGTGACCTGCTCGTCGTCGCCTTCGTCCAGCACCAGGATGCCGGTGGCGATCTCGGCGCGCAGCGGGTTGCGGTCGGACAGGCCCTGTTCGTGCACGAAGCGCACGAAGCAGCGCGCGCCGTTGCCGCAGTGTTCGACTTCGCTGCCATCGGCATTGAAGATGCGATAGCGGAAGTCGGCGTCGGGCCGGGTGGCGCGTTCGACCAGCAGGATCTGGTCGGCGCCGATGCCGAAGTGGCGATCGCCGAGGGCGCGGGCGCGCTCGGGCGTCATGTCGATGGCCTGGCGGACCCCGTCCAGGACGACAAAGTCGTTGCCCGCGCCATGCATTTTGGTGAAGTTCCAGTTCATCGGACGATTATCGCCCATTCTGGCCGGGGACACCGCGATGGCGCCGCCAGTCTTGGCCCGCCAGGCCGGCCGTCGCTTCAGTAGATCTTGGGTTCGCCCGGCGGGCGCGTCTTGAAGCGGCGGTGCACCCAGTAATACTGGCTGGGGCAGCGGCGCACCCAGGCCTCCAGTTCGCGGTTCAGGCGCGCCGTGGCTTCCTCCAGGGAATCGTCGCCGGGGAAGTTTTCCAGCGGCGGCAGCACCTCGGCGTGGTAACGGCCGGTTTCCGGATTCCAGAAGTCCAGGATCGGCAGCACCGCCGCGTCCCACTTCTTGGCCAACTGGGCGGTAGCCAGCAGCGTCGCCGCCTGGATGCCGAAGAATGGCACGAACACCGCGCCCTGGCGGCCGAAGTCCATGTCGGGCAGGTAGTACACCGGCCGCGGCGCGCGCAGGTGGCGGATCAGTTCGCGCACGCCGTCCTTGCGGCTGACCAGGAACACCTCGTTGAAGCGGGCGCGGCCAGCGGCCACCACGGCGTCGATGTGCGGATCGCTTTGCGGCGTGTACATGGTGGCGGCGCTCGGCACTTCCATGGTGAGCCGGGTGGCGGCCGCGTCCAGGCCGATGAAGTGCGGCGCCAGCAGGATCACCGCGCGGCCCTGGGCGGTCAGGTCGTTGATGCGTTCGGCGCCGCTCTGCGTGACCAGGTCCTTGATGGCTTCGGGGGTGCCGTACCACAGCACGCCCCGGTCGACGATGGATTGCGCCAGCGCCCGGAAATGCTCGCGCACCCAGCGTTCGCGCACTTCCTCGGGTTGGTCCGGGAAGCACAGCTCGAGATTGCGGCGCACAATGCGGGTGCGCGATTTGGCCAGGCGCATGGCCAGCCAGCCGAGGGTGGCGCCGATGCGCAGCCGGGTGGCAGGCCGCATGCGGCCGAACCATTTCAGCAGGTTGACCAGCGTGCGCGTTTTCGATTCGTTCATGGGCGGGTTCAGGGGGGGCGTGAGACCAGGGCGGAGGGGGAGCAATGGCGTCAGCGGGACGCGGCGGCCGTGTCCTCGGCGGGCGCGGGCGGGGCGCCGCGCGGGGTCTTGTAGCGGTTGTAGCTCCAGAGATACTGCTGCGGACAGCGGCGGATCAGCGTTTCCATGGCGGCATTGAGCAGCGCGGCCTGGGCCTGCGGGTCGGCCGGCAGCGGCTCGGGCACCCGCACGTAATGGATGCGCCAGCCGCGGCCGCCCGGCAGGCGTTCGCCGGCGGTCAGGATGATCGGCACGCCGGTCTGGGTGGCGAGCTTGCCGGGCAGGGTCATGGTATAGGCCATGCGTCCGAAAAATGGCGCCCAGACGCCGTCGCCGACGCCCGGCGCCTGGTCCGGCAGCATGCCGACCGATTCGCCGCGCCGCAGGGCGCGCACGAATTCCCGCACGCCTTGCATGGTGGCGGGCACGGCATTGACGGCCGAGCTGTTGCGCGCGGTTTCGAGCAGCGGCGCCAGGATGTCCTTGCGCGGCGGGCGGAACATCACCGTCATGGGCATCAGGCGAGCCAGGTAGCGCGCGGTGATCTCGAAACAGCCCAGGTGCGGGGTCAGGAACAGGATGCCGCGGTTCTCGGCGCGGGCGGCCTCCACCACCGCGTTGTCGTCCGAGACGACCTGGGCCAGGCTTTGTTCATTGCGAAACCAGACCCGCGGCATTTCCAGGATCATGGCGCCGGCCTCGCCCGCCGCGCGCCGGGCAAAGGCCGGCTCGGGATAGCCCGCCTGCGCCGCATTGGCCTGCAGGCGGCGCCGGTACTTGCCCGGAAACGCATACGCGGCGCGGCCAAGCAGGCGTCCGAGCGCGTGCGCGACGGGCAGGGGCAAGGAGGCGAATAGGCGAAATAGGACGAGCAGCATGCGGCAAATGAGCGATATCGGGCATGGTGATGCCGGTGCTCGCGGGAAAGACCCCACCCCCGGCACAAGCATAAGACCGACATTTTCGCTTAAAATCGCCCTGTCGCCGAGTTAACCGACAACTTGCGGGGCGACGGCAAGGTCACGACGCGTCATGCATCGCTTGCCAAATCCGCTAAAGCGTCGCGCCCAGATCAGCGTATCTCACGCATTCCGGGGTGCAACGCGCCTCGTGAACCTATGCTCCGGCCATGCCGGACACCAAAGGACGCATCTGTGGCCAACAACGACTTTCTCTTCACCTCCGAGTCCGTTTCCGAAGGGCACCCCGACAAGGTCGCCGACCAGGTTTCCGACGCGATTCTGGACGCCATCTTCACCCAGGACCCGAACGCCCGCGTGGCGGCTGAAACCCTGTGCAACACGGGCCTGGTCGTGCTGGCCGGTGAAATCACCACCACCGCCAACGTCGACTACATCCAGGTCGCGCGCGACACGATCCGCCGCATCGGCTACGACAACACCGAGTACGGCATCGACTACAAGGGTTGCGCGGTGCTGGTCGCCTACGACAAGCAGTCGCCCGACATCGCCCAGGGCGTCGACCGCAGCTCGGAAGACTACCTGAACCAGGGCGCGGGCGACCAAGGCCTGATGTTCGGCTATGCCTGCGATGAAACGCCCGACCTGATGCCGGCTCCGATCTGGTACGCGCACCGCCTGGTGCAGCGCCAGAGCGAACTGCGCAAGGACGGCCGCCTGGCGTGGCTGCGTCCCGACGCCAAGTCGCAAGTGACTTTCCGCTACGTCGACGGCCGCCCGGCCGAAGTCGACACCGTGGTGCTGTCCACCCAGCACGCGCCGGAAGTCTCGCAGGAGACCATCCGCGAGGCCGTGATCGAAGACATCATCAAGCCCAGCTTCCCTGACGGCCTGATCACGCCCAAGACCAAGTTCCTGGTCAACCCGACCGGCCGCTTCGTCATCGGCGGCCCGCAAGGCGATTGCGGCCTGACCGGCCGCAAGATCATCGTCGACACCTACGGCGGCGCTTGCCCGCACGGCGGTGGCGCGTTCTCGGGCAAGGATCCTTCCAAGGTCGACCGTTCGGCCGCCTACGCCGCCCGCTACGTGGCCAAGAACATCGTGGCCGCCGGCCTGGCGCGCCAGTGCCAGGTGCAGGTCAGCTACGCCATTGGCGTGGCCGAGCCCATCAACATCACCGTCTACACCGAAGGCACCGGCGTCATCCCCGACGACCAGATCGCCAAGCTGGTGCGCGAGCACTTCGACCTGCGTCCGAAGGGCATCGTCAACATGCTGGACCTGCTGCGCCCGATCTACACCAAGACCGCCGCGTATGGTCACTTCGGCCGTTCCGAGCCGGAATTCTCGTGGGAAGCCACGGACAAGGTCCAGGCCCTGAAGAAGTCCGCCTGATCCTCCCCGTTTGGCAAGACGCCCCTGCATGCAGGGGCGTTTTCTTTTGGACGGCGTCGGCCGGGTCAGAGGTTCCAGGCCGAGAGGTCGGGTGTGCGCATGACTGGCGCCAGGATGCGTTCCAGCGCCGCGGCGCAGTCCAATAGCGCGGCATCGGCGCCGGCGGGCGCCAGCAATTGCGCCGCCATCGGCATGCCGTCGGCATCGAACCCGGCCGGCAGCGCGATGGCCGCCGCGCCCAGGAAGTTGGCGGGACGCAACAGCCTGCCCAGGCCCGCGTGGCGCACGTCGGCAGTGTCCAAAGCCTGGGCGGCCTGGTCGCAGGCCGGCATCAGCAAGGCATCGACCCCTTGCATGGCGGCCGCGAACGCGGCCATGTCCGTCTGCCGCCGTTGCAGCGCGGCAGCGTAGTCGGCCGGCGCGATGCGACCGCCGGCGGCGATGCGCGCGCGCACGACTTCCCATAGCGGCTGCGCCGGGTCCTCGGCCAGGTGGCCGAAATGGCGGTAGGCCTCGTAGGCCAGCACCAGCGAGTTGTCGTCCGCCATGCGCGCGAACGACAGCGACGCCGGCGGATGCCAGGTCGCGGGCGAGACGCCGGCCTGGTCCAGTCGTTCCTGCGCCTCGTGCCAGATCCGCAGGCCCTCGTCGGCCAATGCCGCGGGCCAGGCCTGTGGCGCCAGCGCCGCGATGGCGCCTGCGCGGCGCGGGGCCGGACGCCGCAGCGCGGCGATGCTGGCGGCGGAGACGTCCAGCGTGGCGACATCGTCGATGTCCGGACCGGCCAGCACCTGCGTCAACAAGCGTGCATCGGCCACGCTGCGGGCGATTGGGCCCAGCACATCCAGTGTCTCGGACAGCGGCAGGCAGCCGGCCCGGCTGATGAGGCCCGAGGACGGCTTGTAGCCGACCACGCCATTGAGCGCCGCGGGCGCGCGCACCGAGCCGCCGGTATCGCCGCCCAGCGCCAGCGGGGCCAGGCCCGTGGCCACCGCGACACCGGCGCCGCTGGACGAGCCGCCGGGCGCGCGCGGGATGGCCGCGTCCCAGGGATTGCGGGCGGTGCCCTGGGTCGGGTTCTGGCCCGACAGGCCGAACGCGAATTCGGTCATGCGGGTCTTGCCCAGGATCACCATGCCCTGCGCCGCCAGGCCGCGCACGGCGGTGGCGGTTTCATCGCTGACCACGCCGCGGCGGGTCTGCGAGCCGCCGCTGGCGGTGGTGCCGGCCCATTGCACACTGTCTTTCACTGCGACCGGCACGCCGTGCAGGGGGCCCATCGAGATGCCGGCGGCCAGCAGGCGGTCCGCGGCATCGGCCTGGGCCAGCGCGCGTTCGGCGGTGACTTCACTGTAAGCGGCCAGGGCCGGCGCACGCTCGATGCGGTCCAGGAAATGGGTGGTGACCTGGCGCGAACTCAGCTCGCCCGCGTGGATGGCGCGGGCGAGTTCGCGGGCTTCTCGGAAATGCAGGGCGATATCTTGGTCTGGCATGGCTCTCACGAAAAGGAAAAGCTCTCCGGTCCTGGCAGAACCGGAAAGCGTCGATGCGGGGCGTCAGGGCCTGGGCGGGTCTTACTTCAGCGATTGGCCGCGGGTCTCGGGCATGCGGATGAAGGTGATCAGCGTGATCACGGCGCCGGCCAGCACGTAATAGAAGAACCAGCGCTCCATGCCCTTGCTTTGCAGCCAGGTCAGCAGGTAGGGCGTGGTGCCGCCCAGCAGCGCCACGACCAGGTTGTACGGGGTGCCGATACCGACGGCGCGCACGCTGGTGGGGAATTGCTCCGACATGATGGCCGGCGCGATCGACGTGTACATGGCGTACAGCACCAGGCCGAACAGCTCCACGGCAAGGATCGAGCCGAACGACGGGCCCAGCGTGGTCATCAGCGGGTAGAAGAACACCAGGTAGCCGGCGGCGAAGAAGATCAGTTGCGGCTTGCGGCCGATGCGGTCGGACAGCATGCCAAACACCGGCTGCACCAGCATGAAGACGATCAGCGCGACAGTGTTGGCGGCGAACGCGACCTGCGGATCGGCCTTGACCTGGCGGATGGCGTAGGTCGGCACATAGGCCACGAAGATGTAGAAGGCGAAGGTCGTCAGGATCGAGAAGCCGACGATGCGCAGAACCTCGCGCGGGTGCTCGCGCAGCAGGGTGCGCAGCGGCTGTTTTTCGACGCCGGCCTTCTTGGCGTGCGAGAACGCCTCGGTTTCCGGGATCGCTCGGCGGATCCACATGCCGGCCAGGCCGCCCAGCGCGCCCAGGAAGAACGGGATGCGCCAGCCCCAGTCGGCCATTTCGGCCTTGGTCAGGGTGGAGGTCAGCAGCCAGCCCACGGCGGACGCGGCCAGGATGCCCACGGCGGCGCTGAAGAAGACAAAGCTGGAATAGAAGCCGCGCTTGTTGGGGGGCGCCATTTCCGCCAGGAAGGTCGTGGCCGAGGCATACTCTCCGCCCAGCGACAGGCCCTGCAGCAGGCGCGCCGCGGTCAGCAGCAGCGGGGCGGCCAGGCCGATGGTGGCGTAGGTCGGCGTGACGGCGATGATCAGCGAGCCGCCGGCCATCATCAGGATGGTCAGGCCCAGCGCGGCCTTGCGGCCGTAGCGGTCGGAGAAGATGCCGAGCACCCAGCCGCCGACCGGGCGCATGAAGAAGCCGACAGCGAAAATGCCGAAGGTCGCCAGCAGCGCGGCGGTTTCATTGCCCTCGGGGAAGAACTGCTTGGAGAAGAAGATGGCGAATGACGCATAGATGGTCCAATCGAACCATTCCACCGCATTGCCTACACTACCTGCCAGAATCGTGCGGGCGCGCGACACGGGCGCGGCGTTTGCCCCCTGCGCGGCGCGCAGGGTTGCGGAAGGGGTACTCATAAGGGCCTCGGAATTTATTTTTGGTCAAAAAAAACCAGAAATTTTTGTATTTTTATCAATTCTCGAACGTTAGATTAATGAATATGGTCACGTCAAGTAAGGGTAAGTCCCTAACGCCGTCGCTCGATGACACCGATCTGGCCTGCCTGATGGCCTTGCAGGCGGACCCGCGCGCCTCCTGGCGCGAACTGGGCGCGGCCACGGGCATTGCCGAGCGCACCGTGGCCCGGCGTATCAAACGCTTGATGGATGCAGATGCCTTGCGCGTCATCGCCGAGGCCGATCCGCTCGCCACCGGACGCGGCGTGGTGCTGCACGCCTGGGTGCGCTGCCGCTCGGGCCGGGTGGCCGAGGCGGCCGAGGCGCTGGCGCGGCTCGGTGCCACGCAACTGGTGGTGACCCTGGCGGGCAGGGCCGACCTGATGGCTGAACTGACCCTGGCGGACGCGGCCGACATGCCCGACGTGGTGACCCGGGTACTGCCCTCGATCGAGGGGGTCGAGCAGGTGGAGGCGCGGCTGGTGCTGCGGCCTTTCCGCCGGGCCGGCCAATGGCGCATCCAGGCCGATGGCGCGTTGCCTGCCGGGCCGGAACCCGCTTTGGCACAGCCGCCGGTGGCGTTGACCGAGCCCGAGCAGCGCATCGTTGCCCACCTGATGCGCGACGGGCGTGCCAGTCTGGCTGAATTGGCCGCGCAGGCCGAGGTCAGTGAGCCTACCGCCCATCGCCTGTTGCAGCATCTGGTGGAGCGGCGCGCATTGAGTTTTCGTGTGGAGGTCGAGCCGGCCCTGGTGGGCTTTCCCGTCGAGGCGGTGATCTCGGTGCAGGTGCGGCCGCAGGCGGTCGACGCGTTGGCGGCCCACTTGGCGTTGGACCCGAACACGCGCTGTCTGTTCGGCACCAGTGGCGCCTCTCAGTTGTTCTGGCACGTGCTGTGCCGCGACAGCCTGCACCTGTGGGACGTGGTCACGCGCCGGCTCGGCGAACTCGATGGCGTGTTGGCAAGTGAGGTCAGCGTGGTGATGCGCGCCTACAAGCGTTGCGGTATCGTGCGCGCCGGCGCGCGGCTGGGCGCCGAGGCGGCGTGAGCCGCCGCTCGCCCGCGGCGCCCGCCGGACCTCACTAGGCGCCCAGATAGGCGCGCGCCAGCGCGCCGTTCGCGGCGATCTCGCGCGCAGGGCCCTGGGCGGCCACGCGGCCGGACTCGAGTACGTAGGCGCGATCGGCCAGTGACAGGGCCAGCGCCGCCATCTGGTCCACCAGCAGGATCGTCATCGACTCGGTCCGCAACTGGTCCAGCGCCTCGAACAGTTCGTCGATGACCTTCGGCGCCAGCCCCAGCGACGGTTCGTCCAGCAGCAGGATCACCGGCTTGGACATCAATCCGCGGGCGATCGCCAGCATCTGCTGTTCGCCACCGGACAGCAGGCCGGCGCGCTGGTGCAGCCGCTCGCGCAGGCGCGGAAAGCGCGCCAGCATTTCCTGCACCCGCGCTTCGCGGTCCGCGGGGTGCAGGAAAGCGCCCAATCGGATGTTGTCCAGCACGCTCAGATCCGCGAATACCTGGCGTCCTTCGGGTACCAGAACCAGGCCGCGCGCCACGATGCGGTCGGCGCTCAAGCCCTGCAATTCCTGCCCCTGCAGGTGCATGCCGCCTTGCGCCGGACGATGCAGGCCGGCCAGGGTGCGCATCAACGTCGACTTGCCGGCGCCGTTGGCGCCCAGCAGCGCCACCATTTCACCCTGGCGCACTTGCAGGTCGATGCCATGCAATACCGGATTGGCGCCGTAGCCGGTGGTCAGGTTGCCCACGCCCAGCACTTCCGGCGCGATACCGGTGGCGGGGCGGGCGCGTGCCGCCGGCGCCTGCCGGGCCGCATCGTCGCCCAGATAGGCTTGCCGCACCGCATCCGATTGCTGGATGTCGGCGGGACCGCCCTGTGCCAATTCGCGTCCCGCGTCGATGGCGACGATGTGGTCGGATACGCCCATCACCAATGCCATGTCGTGCTCCACCAGCAGTATCCCGGCGCCGGCTTCGGCGATGCGTCGCAGCAGCGCCGCCAGCCGTGTCTTGTCTTCGCGCGACAGGCCGGCGGCGGGCTCGTCCATCAGCAGGATGTCGGCATCGGTAGCCAGTGCGCGGGCGATCTCCACCAGGCGCCGGTCGACGTGCGCCAGATCGGCGGCGGGCGCGTCCAGTGCGCCTTCGTAGCCGCAGAAGGCCAGCAGTGCGCGGGCCCGCTCGCGGGCGTCTGACGACAGATAGCGACGCGCGGCCAGCAGTCCGCCCAGCCGCCCGCGCAGTGCGCCGAGCGCGACGTTGTCTTCCACGCTCAGGGTGTCGAACAATTGCGATGTCTGGTAGGTGCGGGCAATGCCCGCGCGCGCCACGCGGTACGCGGGCAGGCGCGCCAGGGGCGCGGTCCCCAATACAACCCGGCCGTCGGTCGGCTGGTAATAGCCGCTCAGCATATTGATGACCGTGGATTTGCCCGCGCCGTTGGGGCCGATCAGCGCAGTAACGGCGGCCGGCGCGACCTGGAAGGACACGCCTTGCACCGCGCGCACGCCGCCGAAAGTCATCGTCAGTGCCTCGGCGCGCAGGGCGCGGCGAGTCCGGCCCGAGGCCGCCAGCGTGCCCTGGCTCGGCGTCAGCCTTGGAGTCGCGCGGCGCCGCTGCCAGCGCGCCAGCAGGCCGGCGGCGCCATCGGGCGCGGCCCACAGCACGACCAGCAGAAAGGCGCCGAAGAACAGCAGGCGGTATTCCTCCAGGCTCGACAGCATTTCGGGCAGCAGGCCGACCACCACCGCGCCCAGCAGCGGCCCGGCCAGCGAGCCCGCGCCGCCGATCGTCACGGCCAGCACGAACAGGATCGACTGCATGAAATTGAAGTTATGCGGCGTGATCATACCGGCCTGCGACGCGTACAGGCCGCCCGCCAGCCCCACCACCGCCGCCGACACCATGAATGCCATGGCCTTCACCAGCAATGGATTGATGCCGATGGATTCGCTGGCGGTCTCGCTGTCCTTGACCGCGCGCATCGCCGCGCCCCAGGTGCCGCGCGCCAGCAGCGCATAGCCGCCCAGGGCCGCGAATACCGCCAAGATTGCCAGCATCGCCACGCCGCGATCGCCGCCCAAGGCGCCGAGGGCCGGCTGCGCGATGCCCATCAAGCCATTCTGCCCGCCGCTGATTTCGCCTCCTTCGATCAGGGCGTGTTCCACGATGAAGCCGAAAGCGATGGTGATCATCGCCAGGTAAGGCCCCTGTACCCGCAGCGCGGGAACCGCCAGCAGCAATCCAAACGCGCCCGCCACCAGTGCCGCGGCCGGCCACGCCAGCCAGAAGCTCCAGCCGGCCTGGCCGGTCAGGATCGCCACCGTGTACGCGCCGATGGCGTAGAAAGCGGCGTGGCCGAAAGACATCTGCCCGGTCAGCCCCAGCAGCACGTTCAGGCCGATGCCGGCCAGCGCCAGCAGCGCCACATTGCCCAGCACGAAAACGTAGTACCCGTTCACCGTGGCCGCCAGTGCCAGGCTGGCGATGGCCAGCAGGGCATAGGCGGCCACGGCCGGCCGCCAGGCCGCATTTCGCTTCTGCATCAGACTTTCCTCACCGCGGCGCGGCCGAACAATCCATTTGGGCGCATGGCCAGGATGGCGATGACCAGCGCGAAGCTGATGATCTGGGTGTAGCCGGAGCCCAGCGCGACCGTGATCAATGCTTCGGCCACGCCGAACAGCAGGCCCGCGATCATTACGCCCCAGGCGCTGGTGATGCCGCCCAGGATGGCGACCACGAAGGCCTTCAGTCCGAACAGCGTGCCCATGTCCGCCTGCACGTTGAACAGGGGCGCGACCAGCGCGCCGGCCACGCCCGCGAACAGGGTCGAGACGGCAAAGGCCGCCATGATGGCGCGCCGCACCGGAATGCCCATCAGGCGCGCCGCGTTCGGGTTCTGCACCACCGCCAGCAGCGCCACGCCCCAGCGGGTGCGGCGCGATAGCGCGTGCAGCGCCGCGGCCAGCGCCAACCCCACCAGCGGAATCAGCAACTGCAACGGATAGATGCCCAGGCCCAGCCCGCCGATTTCCACCGGCGCCTGCGCCAGGGGCGAAGGCAGGCTGCGGGGCTCCTTGCCGAACGTGAACATCACCACGTTGTCCAGCACGATGCCCAGCGCCACCGTCGACATCAGCCAGGCGTTCGAGCCGCGGCTGGCGAACGGGCGCACCGCCAGCCGCTCGACCACCAGGCCATAAAGGGCGCACAGCGCCATCGCCGGTGGCAGCGCCGCCAGCAATGGCCAGCCCAGCGTCTGTGCGAAGGTATAGGTCAGCACCGCGCCCAGCATCATGGAACTGCCCTGGGCGAAGTTGACCGTGCCGGACACGGCGTAGGTCAGATAGAAGCCCAGAGCCATCAACCCGTACATGCTACCCAGGCCCAGGCCGCTGACGATGGCGGACATCCACAGCATGCGTCTCTCCCGTCCGGCTACTGCTGCACGCCCTTGACGGGCAGGATGCGGTTGTCGACGAAGTGGGTCCATACGTAGTCATCTTCGCGCAGGGCATCGTGCGAGGCCGGCGTGAAGGGCTGTTCATAGGTCTTGATCAGACCCTCGTACTTGCCGATCTTGTAGAAGCCCTGGCGCACCGCGTCGCCGTCGGTCGAGCCGGCCTGCGCGATGGCCAGCGCCGCCAACTGCATGCCGTCATAGGCGTTCGCCACGCCCACGGCCGGGGTGATGTCCTGCGGTCCCTTGATATCGGAGTACTTCGTCTTGAGCGCCTGCATCACCTTTTCGCCCACCGGGCCAAGCTTGCCGAAGAAGCTGTAGGTCTGCACGAAATGCACATTCCTGGCATTGGGGCCGGCCAGTTCGGTGAAGCGGCCGCCGGCGGGTCCCCAATGCGACACCACCGGCACTTTCCAGCCCATGCGGTCCAGCGACTTCACCACCTGCGCCGATGGCCCCACGTTGCCCACCATGAACAGCGTATCGGCGCCGGCCGCCTTCAGGCGGCTCAGTTGCGGCGTCACGTCCAGGTCGTTCGGCTGGAATTTCTCGACGCCGGCCGGGGTCATCCCGGCGGTCGCCAGCGCCGCGGCCAGGCCCTTCTCGTTCGATTCCCCCCAAGGGTTGTTCACCAGGATCATGCCGGGCTTGGCGCTCTGGAAGGTCTTGCGGGCGTACTGCACCATGGCGCTGTCGACGATCTCGTCCATCGCCGAGACGCGGAACACGAAATTGGGGTTGCCCTTGTTGTGGGTGATCGCGGTGCCCGCGGCCCAGGGGCCCATGAACGGCACCTTCTCCTGGTTGACGATGGGCACGATCGCCATCGACACCGGCGTGTCCAGGCCACCGAACAGCACCGCCACCTTTTCCTTGTAGATCAGCTCGCGCGCTGCGGCCATGCCCTTGGCCGGGTTGCCTTCGTCATCGCGGCGCACCAGCACGATCTGGCGGCCGCCGAGCAGGCCGCCCTTGGCGTTGATCTCGTCGATGGCGATGCTCATGCCGCGCGTCAAGGCCTCGCCGGCGCGTGCCGATTCACCCGACAGGGCGGTGATCAGGCCGATCTTGATGGGGTCGGCGGCCAGCGCGGGTTGCGCGGCCAGGCCGGCCGCGAACAGGGCGGCGGCGGTGGCGCGGAGCATGAAGGAACGGCGGGTCGGGCGCATGGGGCACTCCTGGAAAAGTGGAATGGATCTTGCATGGGTCAAGTGCTGCTGCCGTTCCCGATGCAAGATCCATGCCACCCGCGCCAGGGAGGCTCACCGTAGGGGGAATCCGGCGGTTTGTCGACGTTGATAGGCTAATTTTGTTCTCAAAAACCAAGATTTTTGTTCACAATCATGCATCAGGATTTGCACCAAAATGAATCCATCCCAGCTTCAAAGCACTAATGCGGGGCGTGCCGCGCCCTGGTCGCCGGCGCCGCTGGCCGGCCACGACCGTTTTGCCTACCAGCCTATTTCGGGCCGCCCTGACTACCTATGGCCGAACGGAGCGCGCCTGGCCGTCTACCTGGGGTTCAACATCGAGCATTTCGCGTTTGGCGAAGGGTTGGGCGCGGAGCTGGGGCCCGCGTCGCCGCACCCCGACGTGCTCAATTACGCCTGGCGCGAGTATGGCAACCGGGTCGGCGCCTGGCGCTGCCTGGAGCTGTTCGACGCCTTGGCGCTGCCGGCCGCCGCGTTGATCAATACCGCGCTGTACGACCATTGCCCCGAGCTGGTCGATGCCTGCCTGGCGCGCGGCGATGAGTTGATCGGCCATGGGTACAGCAATGCGCATCGCCAGGGTGGGTTGGCAGAAGCCGAGGAACGCGCGCTGCTGCAACACTGTCGCGACCGCATCTGCCGCCATGCCGGCCAGGCGCCCGCCGGTTGGCTGTCGCCCTGGATTTCGGAAAGCCGCGCCACCCCCGATCTGCTGGCGGAAACCGGATATCGCTATACGCTGAACTGGTGCCATGACGACCAGCCCACGCGCATGCGCACCCGGTGCGGCGACCTGTGGGCGATTCCGTATCCGCAGGAGTTGAATGACATCCCCATGATCATGGGCCGCAAGATGGACGCGCGCGACTTTGCCGATATGATTCTCGACCAGTTCGAGGAAATGCGGATGCAGGCGCGGCGCCAGCCGCTGGTGATGGGCATCGCGCTGCATCCGTATATCGTCGGCCAGCCCTACCGCCTGCGGCACCTGCGCCGGGCGCTGGCGCCGCTGGCGGCCGCGCGCGACCGTGGCGAGATCTGGTTCGCCACCCCGGGCGAGATCTGCCGCCATGTCGATGCCCTGGCACCGGCGCTGGTCCCTTGAATGCCGCCTTTTTTCCACGCTGCCACCGAGTTCCGCCATGTCCAGCCGCCGCCCCGCCCAACCCAGCGCCAAAGCCGTCCCCGCGCGTCGCCGCGCCATTGCCGTTGCCGCGCCCGACGACGCGGATGACACGGCGCCCGATGCCGATATGGAACGCCGCATCTGCGAAGCGGTCTACGAAAGCGTCATGAGCCAGCGGCTTACGCCCGGCACCAAGCTGCCTGAGGCGGCCCTGTGCGAAATCTTCGGGGTATCGCGCTCGGTCGCGCGCAAGGCCCTGCAGCGGCTGGCGCACGAGCACGTGGTGGATCTGCACCACAATCGCGGCGCGGTGGTCGCCGAGCCCACTCCCGAGGACACCCGCCAGATCTTCCAGGCGCGGCGGGCCCTGGAGGCGGCCCTGTTGCCGCTGGCCGCGGCCCGCGCCACCAAGGCCGACTACGCCTCGCTGCGCAAGCAACTGCGCGACGAACATGCCTTGCTGCATCGCGCCGGCCAACCGGCCTGGGCGCGCCAGGCCAGCGCGTTTCACGTGCGCCTGGGCGAGCTGTCCGGCAATGGCATCCTGCATGGCTACCTGGCCGAGCTGGTGTCGCGCTGCTCGCTGATCGTGGCGCTGTACGAACCGCCCGGCAACGCCGCCTGCGAGCATGGCGAGCACGTGCAGATCGTCGACCTGATGGAGCGCGGACAGGTGGCCGAGGCCGTGAAGATCAACGACAACCATCTCGCGGACCTGGAGCGGCGCATCAGCCTGGAACGCCCGCAGCCCGCCCAAACCCTTGCCCAGATGCTGGGACTGGCCTGACATGGACATCGACTTCGATTCAATCACCGAATACCAGCGCTACAAGCTCATGGCGAGCCTGATCGTGCCACGCCCCATCGCGCTGATCACCACGCTGTCCGAGACCGGCGTGGTCAACGCCGCGCCCTTCAGCATGTTCAACATGCTGGGCGAGGACCCGCCCATCGTCATGGTCAGCATCAACCGCCTGGACGACGGCAATCTGAAGGACACGGCGCGCAACATCGCGCGCGACCGCGAATTCGTGGTGCACCTGACCGACGAGGCCATGGCCGAGAAAATGCACCGCTGCGGCGATCGCCTGCCGGCCGACGTCAGCGAGTTGGCGCACGCCGGCCTCGACGCCGCGCCCAGCCATCGGGTCGCGCCGCCACGCATCGCGCAGGCGCCGGTGGCGTTCGAATGCACGCTGTTCGAGACGCTGGAAACCGCCAGCCGCCAGATCTTCATCGGCCAGGTGCGCTGGCTGCATGCGCGCGACGGCCTGATCGATACCGAAACCTGGCGTGTGCGGCTGCAGGACTATTTCCCGGTGGGTCGGTTCGGCGCCAGTTTCTACGTCACCACCCGCGATCGCTACGCCATTGGCGACGCGCCCGCCAGCACCGCCATCGACGAGATCTGAACGCCGTCCGGCCGCGGTTTCACCAGACCGCGGCCTGCGAGCCCGGCGCGCGCAGATGGCGGGCGAAGCGTTGCGCCACGAAGTCGACGAACGCCACCGTCTTGGCCGGCAGGTTCAGGCGTTCCGGGTATAGCACGTGGATGTCGGCCGGCGGCGTCGCCCATTCGGGCAGTACCTGGCGCAAGCGGCCGGCGCGCAGCAGGGCGGCGGTTTCCCATTCCGAACGCATGACGATGCCGTGGCCGTCCAGCGCCCATTCCAGCGCGCTCTGGCCGTCATTGGAGCTGACCGGCCCGCGCACCTTCACGGTTTCGGCGCGGGCGCCGGATTCGAGCCGCCAGGTGCCATACGCGACGTCGTTCTCGCGCACCACGATGCAGCGATGGCGCTGCAATTCACCCGGGGCGCGCGGTTCGCCGTAGATATCCAGGTAGCGCGGCGACGCGCACAGCAGGCGCCGGTTGGACGCGATCTTGCGCGCGGTCAGGCGCGCGTCGGGCAGATCGCCAAAGCGCACCGCAACGTCGAACCCCTCCTCGATCAGGTTCAGGGGCCTGTCGGTCAGGCGCAATTGCACCTCGACTTCCGGATACTGCCGCGCGAAATCCGAGACCGCCGGCGCCACATGGGCGCGGCCGAAACCGAAGGTCGCGTTCAGGCGCAGCAGCCCTTGGGGCTGGGCGCGGCTGCTGGACACCGAGCGTTCCAGCGCTTGCAGGTCGGCCAGGATGCGGCTGCCTTCGGCCAGATACAGCTCGCCTTCCTGCGTGACGCTGACGCGCCGGGTGCTGCGATTGAGCAGCCGCACGCCCAGGCGCTGCTCCAGCTTGGCCAGCCGCGTGCTGACCGCCGGCGGCGTCAGGCCGAGTTCGCGCGCCGCCGCGGACAGGTTGCCGTGCTTGACCAGCAGCGAAAAGAAGGCCAGATCGGAAAGGGCATCCATGGCGTTATTTATAAATCATATTTAATAAAGATTTATAGAATTCACCCATTATAAGAATCTACACGGCTTATACACTGGGTTCGCCGATACCAGAGCCGCCCGACGCGGCCATCTACAAGGAGACCCCACCCATGAAAAGCCCGCACCTGCTGCGCAGCCTCTGCGCGCTGGCCGCCGCCGCATCCTGCTGGATGGCGCCGGCCACGGCCGCCGAGGCCTTCCCGCAGCGCCCGATCACGCTGATCGTGCCCTTCGCACCCGGCGGCAGTGTCGATATCGCCGCCCGCCTGATTTCCGACGCCTGGGGCAAGGCACTGGGCCAGAGCGTGATCGTGGAGAATCGCGCCGGCGCGTCCGGAAACATCGGCATGGCCGCCGTGGCCCGCGCCGAGCCCAACGGCTATACGCTGGCCATCAACACCATGTCGCTGGCGATCAACCCGGCGCTGTTCCGAAATATGCCGTTCGACACCGCGCGCGACCTGCGCTCGGTCGGCACGGTGGGCACTTCGCAGCACGTGCTGACCGTGTCGCCATCGCTGCCGGTGAACAACGTCAAGGAACTGCTTGCCTATATCCGCGCCCGCCCCGCCAACGAACTGAGTTTCGGCTCCGCCGGTACCGGCAGCACCTTTCATATGGCCGCCGAACTGTTCAAGTCGGTTTCGGGCACGCAGATCCTGCATGTGCCCTACAAAGGCGGCGGTCCGGCCATGGTCGACACCATCAGCGGCCAGGTGCAGATGAGCTTCCCGGTGCTGTCGGCGGCCAAGCCGCAGGTGGACGGCAAAAAGCTCAAGGCGCTGGGCGTGACCGGCACCACGCGTTCGCCGTTGTTGCCGGACGTGCCCACCATTGCCGAGTCGGGCCTGCCGGGCTATGCCTTCACCACCTGGTTCGTCGTCAGCGCGCCTTCCGGCACCCCGCAGGCTGTGGTGGACAGCCTCAACGCCAAGTTGGCGCAGGCGCTGCAATCGCCCGAATTGTCCGCGCGCATGCGCCGCGAGGGTTTCGATCCGCTCATCTCCACGCCGACCCGGACCGATGCCATGGTCAAGGCCGAGATGACGCGCTGGGCCGGTGTCGTCAAGGACGCAGGCATCGAGGCCAACTGAGGTCCAGGGATCCGCCGCGCCCGTGTGGGCGCGCGTCTTTTATCGCAAGGAAGCATCGACATGCCCGGCATGACGCTATATGACAAACTGGTGGCGAGCCATACCGTGGCCCGCATCGACGACGAGCACATCCTGCTGTACGTGGATCTGCACATCATGAACGAATACACCAGCCCGCAGGCTTTCAGCGGCCTGGCCGCGCGCGGCCGCCAGGTGTTGCGGCCGGGCCAGCAGATGGCGGTGGTGGATCACATCATCCCCACCCATCCGGTGCCGGCCGCGCTGCGCGTGATTCCCGACGAGGCCTCGTCGCGTCAGGCGCGCAACCTCAAGCGCAATTGCGGCGAGCAGGGCATTGCGCTGTTCGACACCACCGATCCGCTGCAAGGCATCGAGCACGTGATCGCGCCCGAGCTCGGCATGGTTTTGCCGGGCATGGTGGTGCTGTGCGGCGACAGCCATACCACGACCTACGGCGCGCTGGGCGCGCTGGGCTTTGGCGTCGGCACCTCGGAAGTCGAGCACATTCTGGCGACCCAGACGCTGGTCTACCGCGTGGCGCGCAACATGCGCATCCGCATCGACGGCCGGTTGCCGGCGGGCGTGTCGGCCAAGGACCTTGTGATCTACGTGGTGCACCGCATCGGCGCGCAGGGCGCGCGCGGCCATGCGGTCGAATACTGCGGCAGCGCCATCGACGGCCTGTCGGCCGAAGCCCGCATGACCCTGTGCAACATGACGGTGGAAGCCGGCGCTCGCGCCGCGCTGATCGCGCCCGACGCCACCACCGACGCCTATGTCGCCGCCCATGCCCGGCACCTGGACACCGCGGAACTGGCGCAGGCGCGGGCCTATTGGGCGACCCTGCATTCGGACTCCGATGCGGTGTTCGACGCCGGGCATGTCTTCGATGCCGCGCACATCGCGCCCTTCGTGACCTGGGGCACCAGCCCCGACCAGGCCATGCCGGTCACCGGCACCGTGCCCGATCCTCACGCCGAGTCCGATGCCCTGGCGCGCCTGGCGCTCGAGAAGGCGGTGGAATACATTGGTCTGCAACCGGGCGCGCCGATCGCCGGCGTGCCTGTCGACCGGGTCTTCATCGGCTCGTGCACCAACGGCCGCCTCGAAGACTTGCGTGTGGTTGCGGACCTGGTGCGCGGCCGCAAGGTGGCCGGCGGTGTGCGCGCGATGGTGGTGCCGGGCTCGGGCGCCGTGCGCGCGCAGGCCGAGGCCGAGGGCATTGCGGCCACGTTGATCGACGCCGGTTTCGAATGGCGTCAGCCCGGCTGTTCCATGTGCCTGGCGATGAACGATGATGTGCTGAGTCCTGGCGAGCGTTGCGCTTCCACCACCAACCGCAACTTCGAAGGCCGCCAGGGGCGTGCCGGCCGCACCCACCTGATGAGTCCCGCCATGGCCGCGGCCGCCGCGCTGGCCGGCCGCATTGTCGACGTGCGCGGCCTGGAGCAAGCGCCATGAACCAGGTCATCCGCGGCGTGGCCGCGCCCCTGCCGTATTCCAATCTGGACACGGACCAGATCATGCCCAAGCAGTTCCTGCGCATCATCGACAAGGCCGGCCTGGACCGTGGCCTGCTTTATGACCTGCGCTTTGACGCCGACGGCGCGCCGCGACCCGACTGCGTGCTGAACCAGCCCGCCTACGCCGGCGCCTCGGTGCTGGTGGCCGGGCCCAATTTCGGCTGCGGCTCCAGCCGCGAGCACGCGGTCTGGGGCCTGATGCAGTTCGGCATCCGCGTCGTCGTGGCTGCCAGCTTTGGCGAGATTTTCTACTTCAATGCCCTCAACAACGGCCTGTTGCTCGTGAGCCTGCCGCCTGCCGAGGTCGACGCCTTGCTGGCGCGGATATCCAACAGGGCAGGCAATCCCGTCGAGATCGATGCAATGGCCGGCACGCTGCGGGCCGCCGACGGCTGGACCGCGCGCTTCGACCTGCCGGCGCGCCATCGCCGCATGATCGCGCAGGGACAGGATCTGGTCGGCGCCTCGCTGCAACAATTGCCGGATGTGGAACACTTCGAGACTGTCCACTGGACCCGGCATCCCTGGATGAAAGACGTGGCGCGCCGCGTGCGCGACCGGCTCGGCCAGTGAACGCCCCAGACTGAGAGGCACAGACCGCAATGACCGCTTTCTTCGATCTTCCCGTGCGCCGCCACGAGGTCAACGGCATCCACATCGCCGCCCGCATCGGCGGCTCGGGCCCGCCCCTGCTGCTGCTGCATGGCCACCCGCAGACCCACGCCATCTGGCACCGGGTCTGGCCGGAGCTGACGCGCCGTCATACCTGCGTGGCGGCCGACCTGCGCGGCTATGGCGACAGCGACAAGCCGGGCGCCACGCCGGACCACGCGGCGCATTCCAAGCGCGCCATGGCCGCCGACATGGTGGCGCTGATGCGCGCCCTGGGGCATGAACGCTTCGACATCCTGGCCCATGATCGCGGCGCGCGCGTCGCGCACCGGCTGGGCCTGGACCATGCCGACGCGGTCGGGCGCATGATGCTGCTGGACATCGCGCCCACGCTGGACATGTACGAAAACACCACGCGTGCCTTTGCCCAAGCCTATTACCACTGGTTCTGGCTGATCCAGCCCGCGCCCATGCCGGAGGCCATGATCGAACGCGACCCGGTGTTTTACCTGCGTTCGGTGATGGGCGGCCGGCCCGGCGGGCTGGCGCATTTCTCCGACGAGGCGATGGCCGAATACGAACGCACGGCGCGCCTGCCGGGCTGGGCCACGGGTATCTGCGAGGACTACCGCGCCTCCGCCACGCTGGATCTGGAGCACGACCGCCAGGGCCGCGCGGCCGGCGAACGCCTGCGCATGCCGCTGCGCGTGCTGTGGGGCGAGCGCGGCGCGGTGGGGCGCAATTTCGATGTGCTGGGGTTGTGGCGGGCAGTGGCCGATGAGGTCGACGGCAGGCCCTTGCCCGGCGCCCACTACCTGGCCGAAGAAACCCCCGACGCGTTGCTGGGCGAGGTGTCCGCGTTTTTCGGCTGGGATCGGAAATAGGGGGCAAAGGCGCCGGGGCCGGTGTGCTTCGGAAGCATGGCCCGGCACCCCTGATTGGCCTGTGCAGCGCGCTTCCGTCGCTTGCCTCCCCATGTGGCCTGGGTCTGGATGCGGGCGCATTCCGGCGCTGTCAATCAAGGCACGGCGGGCGATAGGGCTATCCAAAAAGGGACGCACCGCTGGTGGTAACCTTCGGCCCATGAATGCCTCTTTTGCCGATCTGACCGAGTTGCCCGAGCCCGAGGATGCGCAGCGCGCCTTCCGGACCTCGGATTCGCCGTGCGTTGCCGTGTGTTCCACGCTGTTCGACGATATCTGCAGGGGTTGCGGCCGCACCGCCATGGAAGTGGCCAACTGGGTCTTCATGACGGAAGAGGAAAAGCGCGAGGTCTGGATCCGCATCAAGGCCCAGGGGTATCCGCGCCGCAACAACTAAGGGCCGGACAAGGCGCCATGCCAGGCGCGCGGCCGGCCGCCGGCCATGTCGGCCGCGGTCTTGAGGGTGTCATATGCCGCGGGCTAAATCGCGCTATTGCCCACTTCCGGCCCCATCATGCGCATCGTCCTGGTTACGGATGCCTGGCATCCGCAAGTCAACGGCGTCGTCCGCACCTGGACGACCATGCAGCAGATTCTCACCGATTGGGGCCACGAGCTGATCGTGGTAAATCCCCAGGGCAGCCGTACCGTGCCGGCCCCCTCGGAGCCTGATTTGCGGCTGTGCCTGCAGCCCGGGCGGCAATTGCGCCGCATCCTGGGCGATATCGTGCCCGACGCGCTCCACATTGCCACCGAAGGCCCGCTGGGCCTGGCGGCGCGGCGCATGGCGCTGGCGCGCGGCTGGCGTTTCACCACCTCGTTCCATACGATGTTCCCTGACTACCTGCAGGCGCGCATGGGCATCCCCGCCGCGCTGCCGTGGCGCTTCCTGCGCTGGTTCCACCGGCCGTCGCAATGCGTGCTGGTGCCCACGCCGACCGTGCGCGACATTCTGGTGCGGCGCGGCTTCGCCAATCTGCGCATCTGGTCGCGGGGGGTTGATCCGCGCAAGTTCCAGCCCACTGCGGGCCAGGTCTTCCAGGACCTGCCGCGTCCCGTCTTCCTGTCGGTCGGCCGGGTGGCGCGTGAGAAGAACCTGGATGCCTTCCTGTCGCTGGACCTGCCCGGCAGCAAGGTGGTGGTGGGCGCCGGCCCCGACGAGGCGCGGCTGAAAAAGCGCTTTCCCGAGGCGGTGTTCCTGGGCATGCAGAACGATGACGCCTTGCCGGCGCTATACGGCGCGGCCGATGTCTTCGTGTTTCCCAGCCTGACGGACACCTTCGGGCTGGTGATGCTGGAGGCCATGGCCTGCGGCACTCCGGTGGCGGCGTTCCGCAGCGAGGCGCCGCTGGCGGTGGTGACGCAAGGCGTCACCGGCTTCCTGGACGACGATCTGGCCCACGCCTGCCGCGCGGCGCTGCCGCTGGATCGGCATGCCGTGCGCGAACACGCCCTGACACGCAGTTGGGACGCCGTGGCCTCGGACCTGCTGGCCTCGCTGGTGCCGCTGACACCCGGCGCCGAGCTGGCGCGGCCCCTGGCGCAAGCGGGTTGACGGCCCCGATCCGACATTGCACGCCGGGCTTTCCACCGCGTGGGCCAAACCGGTACAATGCCCGACAATCCTGAGGAGCGTTGCGACGACCTTGCGGTTCCCGTCATGCTGCATGATCCGCGGAACCCGGTTCGCCAGGCTCAGGAATCCTTGTTCAAGCGCCGTGCCCCGCACGGCGCTACAGCAACGGCGCTCACCTTTGTCGCGTACGGCGGAAAAGGCGAGCACTCGATTGTCGTGGTGGTTTCGCGTTGTCCGGCCGTATCGTGCGCCGTTCGTCATTCACGTGGAGCCTACACACCATGAACGCTGTCACCGATAAATCCTTCTCCGACTACATCGTCGCCGACCTGTCGCTGGCAGGCTGGGGCCGTCGCGAGCTGGCCATCGCCGAAACCGAAATGCCCGGCCTGATGGCCATCCGCGAAGAGTTCGCCGCCAAGCAGCCGCTCAAGGGCGCCCGCATCGCCGGCAGCCTGCACATGACCATCCAGACCGGCGTGCTGATCGAAACGCTGGTGGCGCTGGGCGCCGAAGTGCGCTGGGCCTCGTGCAACATCTTCTCGACCCAGGACCACGCCGCCGCCGCCATCGCCGCGTCAGGCACACCGGTCTTCGCCGTCAAGGGCGAAACGCTGGAAGAATACTGGCAGTACACCCACAAGATCTTCGAATGGCCCAATGGCCAGAACGCCAACATGATCCTCGACGACGGCGGCGACGCCACGTTGATGCTGCACCTGGGCACCAAGGCCGAGAAGGACATCTCGGTGCTGGCCAACCCCGGCAGCGAGGAAGAGCGCGTGCTGTTCGCCGCCATCAAGCAAACGCTCGAGCGCGATCCGAAGTGGTACTCGACGCGCCTGGCCCTGATCAAGGGCGTGACCGAGGAAACCACCACCGGCGTGCACCGCCTGTACCAGATGTCGCAGAAGGGCGAGCTGGCCTTCGCCGCCATCAACGTCAACGACTCGGTCACCAAGTCCAAGTTCGACAACCTGTACGGCTGCCGCGAATCGCTGGTGGACGGCATCAAGCGCGCCACCGACGTGATGGTCGCCGGCAAGATCGCCGTGGTCGCCGGCTACGGCGACGTGGGCAAGGGTTGCGCCCAGGCGCTGGTTGCCCTGCGCGCCCAGGTGTGGGTCACCGAAATCGACCCGATCTGCGCCCTGCAGGCCGCCATGGAAGGCTTCAAGGTCGTGACCATGGAAGAGGCCGCTGCCCACGGCGACATCTTCGTCACCGCCACCGGCAACTACCACGTCATCACGCGTGAGCACATGAACGCCATGAAAGACCAGGCGATCGTCTGCAACATCGGCCACTTCGACAACGAAATCGACGTCGCCAGCCTGGCCGACTGCAAGTGGGAAGAGATCAAGCCGCAGGTCGACCACGTCATCTTCCCGGACGGCAAGCGCATCATCCTGCTGGCCCAGGGCCGCCTGGTGAACCTGGGTTGCGCCACCGGCCACCCCTCGTTCGTGATGTCGTCGTCGTTCGCCAACCAGACCATCGCCCAGATCGAGCTGTTCACGCGCAACGACGCCTACAAGTCGGGCGAAGTCTACGTGCTGCCCAAGCACCTGGACGAGAAGGTCGCGCGCCTGCACCTGAAGAAGCTGGGCGTGAACCTGACCACGCTGCGCAAGGACCAGGCCGACTACATCAGCGTGCCGGTCGAAGGTCCTTACAAGCCGAATCACTACCGCTACTGATGCTTGTAGCAAAATAGGGAAGTACCGCGCCATGTCGGCGCGGGCTTTCCGGTCCGCGGGAGTCCCCGCTCGCCAGGCGATGACGGGGCCGCGGAGCGTACACACAGGAGGTCGAACATGGCATTGATACTCGTCTGGATCCTGAACGCGGTGGCCCTGCTGGCCGTTGCCTATCTGTTGCCCGGCATCGTCGTGGCCAGCTTCGGATCGGCGCTCATCGCCGCGCTGGTGCTGGGCCTGGTCAACATGCTGGTCAAGCCGGTGTTGGTGCTGCTGACGCTGCCCATCACCATCGTCACGCTGGGTCTCTTCCTCATCGTCATCAACGCTTTGTTGTTCTGGTTCGTCGGCTCCGTGCTGAAGGGTTTCCAGGTCAACGGGTTCTGGTGGGCCGTCGGCGGTGCGATCCTGTACAGCATCATTTCGGGCCTGCTTACCAAACTGATCCCCTGATTGTTCCCACCCCCGAGCGCTGCGCGCTCCCCCTCGAGGGGGCGTGCCAGCGGACCGGCAAAGCCGGCTCCGCGGCACCCCGAGCGGGCGGCGCCTGTTTCATGCGACGCGCGTGGCGCCATGGATAACTGATCCGATATGTCCGACTCGACTTCTCCGGCGTTCAGCCTGGAATTCTTTCCGCCTCGCGACCTGGCTGGCCAGGAGCGGCTGGTGCGCGCGGCCAAGCAGATGCTGGCGATCCAGCCCAAGTACGTCAGCGTGACCTTCGGCGCGGGCGGTTCCACCCGCGCCGGCACGGCGGATGCCGTGCGCACGCTGCGCAACCTTGGCTGCGACGCGGCGCCGCACCTGTCATGCGTCGGCGCCTCGCGCCAGGACCTGCGCGACATCCTCCATGCCTACAAGAACGAAGGCGTGCGGCGCGTGGTCGCCTTGCGTGGCGACCTGCCCTCGGGCATGGGCGGCGATGCCGGCGAGCTGCGCTACGCCAACGAACTGGTCTCGTTCATCCGCCAGGAAACGGGCGACTGGTTCCACATCGAGGTGGCGGCCTATCCCGAAATGCACCCGCAGGCGGCCAGCGTGTCGGCCGACATGGACCATTTCGTGGCCAAGGTGAAGGCCGGCGCCGATGCCGCCATCACCCAGTACTTCTTCAACGCCGACGCCTACTTCGATTTCGTCGACCGGGCCCAGGCCAAAGGCGTGCGGGTGCCGATCGTGCCGGGCATCATGCCCATCACCAACCACACCCAGTTGCTGCGTTTTTCGGAAATGTGCGGCGCCGAAGTGCCGCGCTGGATCCGCCTGCGCCTGGCCGAGTTCGGCGACGACAAGGCATCGATCCGCGCCTTCGGCGTGGATGTGGTCACCGAGCTGTGCCAGAACCTGCTGGACAACGGCGCGCCAGGCCTGCATTTCTACACGCTCAACCACGCCGAGGCGCCTTTGGCGGTGTGGAAGGAACTCAGCGTGTAAGACCCGTGCCGGGCGTCTCGCGGCAACGGCAAGGCCGGCAATCATTGCCGGCCTTTTTTTCGGCGTAGTCACGGCCACATCACATGGCCCGGCGTCAGGCGGCCTTTGCCGCCTCGGCCGGTCGGCAAGGTGGCAAAGGCGCGCGCCGGCCGTTGGCGCGATCCGGGCGCGTCAGTCCGCGTACACACCCGCCTTGCGGATGATCGGCCCCCACTTGTCCACTTCCGACTGCAGCCAGATCTGCAGGCCGGCCGGCGTCTGCTTGGCCTCGGGCACGATCTCGGCGCCCAGTTCAGCCATCTTCTGCGTGAAGGCGGGGTCCTTCAGCGCCGCGCGCAAGGCCTGGTTGAACTTCGCCACCGCTTCCGGCGGTGTGCCCTTGGGCGCATACACGCCGTGCCAGACCTTGACCTCGAAGCCCTTGAGCCCGCTTTCCTGCAGCGTCGGCGAGTCAGGCAGGGTCCTGATGCGGTCGAGCGTGGTGACGCCGAAGAGTTTCACGCGCTGCGCCTTGATGTGCGGAAGCGTCTGCGTGGTCTGATCGCACAGCACGTCCACCTGCCCGCCCAGCAGCGCCGTCAGCGCCGGCGCCGTTCCCGCATACGGGATGGCGGTGAACTGCGTGCCCAGCGCCTCCTGCAGCAGCATGCCGCACAGTTGCGACACCGCGCCCAGGCCGGCATTGGCCAGGTTGATCTTGTTGCCGTTGGCGCGCGCATACTGCATGAATTCGGCCATGTCGGCCGGCGGCAGATCCTTGCGGCCCAGCAGCGTCATGGGCACGTCGGCCACCTGGCCGACATAGGCGAAATCGGTGAGTGGATTGAACGGCAGCTTGCGGTACAGCGCCGGCGCCGTGGCCATGCCATTGTGATGGATCAGGAAGGTGTAGCCATCCGGCGCTGCGCGCGCCACGTGCGTGGCCGCCAGCGTGCCGCCCGCGCCCGGGCGATTCTCGATGACGATGCTCTGGCCCAGGGTCTGGGACATGGCGGCGCCCAGGCTGCGCGCCACCACGTCGGTGGGGCCGCCGGCCGCGAAGGGCACGACCAATGAAATGGCATGGTTGGGATAGCCGCTCTGGGCCATGGCTGGGCTGCCTGCCAGGCAGCCCAGCGCCAGCAGCGGCACGGCCAGGCGCTTCAGGGCGCGTGGGAAATATGGGGTCATGTCTCGTCCTTGTGGGTGTTATGGCGACCCGCAAGACGAAGCATCGCGGGCTGGCGCCAGTGTGGCGCGCCAGCCGCAAGATGAGAATTTGTGGTTTTACAAGCCGGGTTTAGGGAAGCGGAAAGCCGGGTTTGTACGGTGGGACAGGTCTTAGCCGAGGCTAGTTCGGCTGATCCTTGCCCGGATCCTCTGCCAGCACCTGCGGCGCCGGATACACCGCCGGCGCCACGTCCACCGGTTCGGCGCGCAGCGGTTGATGCTCGCGGCTGGCGGGCACCAGCGAAGCCGGGTCTTCCGGGCGGGTCCAGAGCGGGTCCGGGATTTCTGCGAACACCTGGCGCAGGCGTTCGCCCCAGGTGCCGCGGATCATGCGGAAGTACTCGTTGTGCTCGTCGATGCTGGCGAAGTGCGTGACGCGCAGCGCGTCGGCATCGTAGACCAGCAGGTCCAGCGGCAGGCCCACCGAGATGTTCGAGCGCAGCGTCGAATCCATCGAGATCAGCGCACATTTGGCGGCCTCGTCCAGCGAGGTGTCGGGACGCAGCACGCGGTCCAGGATGGGCTTGCCGTACTTGGCCTCGCCGATCTGGAAGTACGGGCATTCGGACCCGGCCTCGATGAAGTTGCCGGCTGAATACACCTGGAACAGGCGGCAACGCTCGGCGCCGATCTGGCCGCCGAAGATCAGGCTGACATTGAAATCCACGCCTTGCTCCTGCAGGGCCGCGGCCTCGCGGTGGTACACCGCGCGCACCGCGGCGCCGACCCGGCGCGTGGCCTCGAACATGTCGGGCGCGTTCCAGACCGTTTCGCCGCCCTCGTCATGCTGGCGCGCCAGCGCATTCAGCACGGCCTGGCTGACCGCCAGGTTGCCGGAGGTCATCAGCACCATCATGCGTTCGCCCGGCCGCTCGAAGACGGTCATCTTGCGGAACACGCTGATCTGGTCGACTCCGGCGTTGGTGCGGGAATCTGACAGGAATACCAGGCCGGCATCGAGGCGGGCGGCAACACAGTAGGTCATGATCGAAAAATGGGAAAAGCCACGCCGCATTGTATTGCGGCGTGGCCTGACAGGGTTATTGCTGCGAGGCGGTCTGCACCTGCACATTGACCTCCATGGACTCCTCGCCGCCGCCGCTGCGCACGCCGCGCACCGGCGAGGCCGAGTCATAGTCGCGGCCCACCGCCAGGCGGCAGTGGCAATCGGACGCGAACTGACGGTTGGTGACGTCCACGCTGGTCCAGCCGGCGCCCGCCAGCCAGACATCGGCCCAGGCGTGGCTGGCGGCATGCTCGGCGGTGGTGTACAGATAGCCGCTGACATAGCGCGCCGGCACGCCCAGGCCGCGCACGCAGGCCAGGAACAGGTGGGCGTGGTCCTGGCAGACCCCGTGCCCCAACGCCAGCACCTGGCCGGCGGCGGTGGTGACGTCGGTGGTGCCGGGCTCGTACGCAACCCGGTCGCAAATGGCGCCGGCAAGCGCCAGCACATCGGCCGGCGTGTTCAGACCGTCGGGCAGCACATTGCGAACAAAGGCCAGGATGGTGTCATCGGCCTGTGTCAGCGGTGTCTGCACGCAATAGGCATGCACCGGCAGGCGGCTGTCCTCGCCGCCCAGCGCGCCTTGCGTCAAGGAACCGACCAGCACCTGCCCGACTACCCGCAGTTCGATCTCGGTATGCGGCCGGTTCAGCGTCAGCGTGTGGGTGATGTTGCCATAGGCGTCCACTTGTTGTTCGAGTTCGCCAGGCGCTTCGATGTGCCAGCGCAGCACGCGCTGGTGTTCGTCGTCGCGCGGGGTCAGCCGCAGGGTCTGGATGCTGTAGGTGACGGGCGCGGTATAGCGGTAGTGCGTGACGTGCGTGATGATCTGTTTCATGCCTGTCTCCTTGTCATGCCGACAGCGGCACCAGGAAGTCCTGGCTGATGCGGTTGCCCAGGTCGTTGATGCGGTCCAGGAAATGTTCCAGGTACTGGTGCAGGCCGCTGCGCAGGATGTCCTCGACGCGGCCGAACTGCAGTTCGGCGCACAGCATGCCGGCGCGTCGCTGGGTCTCGGTCGAGCGCTGGTTCGAGACCCGTGCCAGGTCGTCGGCCACCGCGCGCATCGCCGCCAGCAGCGAACGCGGCATGTCCGGATGCAGGATCAGCAGTTCGGCCACGCGGTCCGGCGTGATGACGTCGCGGTAGACCTTGCGGTAGATCTCCAGCCCGGACACCGAACTGAGCAGCGCGGACCAGCGGTAGAACTCGCTTTGCAGCGCGCCCGAAGCGTTGCCCTCGGCGCGGCCGTCCTGCTGTTGTTGCGGCGTGCCGCCGCCGTCGCGTTCGTGGAACTTCACATCCAGCATGCGTGCCGTGTTGTCGGCGCGTTCAAGGTGCATGCCGATGCGCAGGAAGTACAGCGCCTCGTCTTCCAGCATGGTGCCGATGGTGACGCCGCGTGCCAGGTGCGAGCGGAACTTGACCCATTCGAAGAACTCGCCCGGATTGCGCTCCAGCAACCCGGTGTGCAGATGCTTGAGCAGTTCCAGCCAGGTGGTGTTGTAGGTTTCCCAGACTTCGGTGGTCAGGCTGCCGCGCACCGCTCGGGCATTCTCGCGGGCGGCGCGCATGCAACTGTAGATGGACGAGGGGTTCTCGGGGTCGCGCACCATGTACTGCAGCACGTCCTGCGGCGACACCGCAGCGTGCTTGGCATGGTATAGACGGTGCAGTTCGGAGATGCGCAGCACGGCGTTCCATGACCCTTCGCGCGTCTGCGCGTCCTGCGGCAGCAGTGACATCTGCAGGTTCACGTCCAGCATGCGGGCGGTGTTCTCGGCGCGCTCGGTGTAGCGGCACATCCAGAACAGGTTGTCGGCGGTTCGGCTCAGCATCGTTATTCCTCCAGAACCCAGGTGTCCTTGGTGCCGCCGCCCTGGCTGCTGTTGACCACCAGCGAGCCCTCGGTCAGCGCCACGCGGCACAGGCCGCCCGGCACCGTGCGGATGTCCTTGCCGCACAGCACGTAGGGGCGCAGATCGACGTGGCGCGGCGCCACGCCCGATTCGACATAGGTCGGCACGGTGGACAACGCCAGCGTCGGTTGGGCAATGTAGTTGGCAGGGGCGGCGCGCACGCGCTCCTTGAACGCCTCGACCTCGGCGTGCGAGGCCGCCGGGCCCACCAGCATGCCGTAGCCGCCGGCGCCATGCACTTCCTTGACGACCAGATCGTGCATATTGGCCAATACGTGCGACAGTTCCTCCGGACGGCTGCAACGCCAGGTCGGCACATTCGACAGGATTGGCTCTTCGCTCAGGTAGAAGCGGATCATGTCCGGCACGTACAGATAGGTCGATTTGTCGTCGGCGATACCGGTGCCGATGGCGTTGGCCAGGGTCACCCGGCCGGCGCGATACACCGACAGCAGGCCGGGCACGCCCAACGCCGAATCGGCGCGGAACGACAACGGATCGAGAAAATCGTCATCCAGCCGGCGGTAGATCACATCGACCTTGCGCGGGCCCTGCGTCGTGCGCATGTAGACCGTGTTCTGCTCGACGAACAGGTCCTGGCCTTCCACCAGCTCCACGCCCATCTGCTGCGCCAGGAAGGCGTGCTCGAAATAGGCCGAGTTGTACATGCCGGGCGTCAGCACCACCACGGTGGGATCGTCGCCGCCGTGCGGCGCCACCTCGCGCAGGTTGTCCAGCAGCAGGTCGGGGTAGTGCGCCACCGGTTCGACCTTGACGCGGCTGAACGCGTCCGGCATCAACCGCATCGACATCTTGCGGTTCTCCAGCATGTACGACACACCGGATGGCACCCGCAGGTTGTCTTCCAGCACGTAGAACTCGCCGGCGCCGGCGCGCACGATGTCGACCCCGGCAATGTGGCAGTAGATATTCTCGGCCACGTCCACGTCCTGCATCTCGGGCCGGTACTGGGCGTTCAGGAACACCTGCTCGGCCGGCACCACGCCGGCGCGCACGATGTCATGGCCGTGGTAGATGTCGTGGATGAACATGTTCAGCGCCCGCACGCGCTGTTTCAGGCCGGCCTCCAGGCGGCGCCATTCGTCGGCGGGGATGATGCGCGGGATCATGTCGAACGGTATCAGGCGTTCGGTGCCAGCCGCATCGCCGGCCACTGAAAAAGTGATGCCGACCCGCCGGAAACTCAGGTCGGCCTCCAGGCGGCGCGCCGCCATGGCTTCCGCCGATTGCTCCTGGTGCCAGCGCTCGAAGGCCTGGTAGTGGGAGCGTATGCCGCCGGCGCTGTCGCGCATTTCGTCATAGGCGGCGGGACGGGATGGTCTGTCCTTCATGGCTCCTCCGTTACAGATACTGACGGCCGGCTTGGGCGTGGCCGTTGTCCGGCCATGCGTGGCCGGTCTGAATGAATAAGCAACCCGTGTGCCAGCCTGGACTGGCGCGGACGGGAGGCCGTGCTGGAGCTAAATATCCTCTCGTCGGCGGCGGATGGCTAGCCGCCGGCTGACGGGAGGCGTGGTGGCGCGGGCGGGACGGCGCTCCCGCTGGGGCGAAGATGGCGTGGCGGAGCGGGGCCGGATCAGGCCGCGGCGCGGCGGCCGCCTTCTGCGTTGATGCCAGATCATGGGGGTTGCACTATTTTGGTGCAACCCTTCGGGCAAAATTGGTGCGTCAGCGTAGCGTATAGCGCTGCACCGTGGCATCGCCCGTGCCCGGTTGCGCATGCGGGGCATGGGGCACCCAGCCGTCCGGTGTGATGATGGCGTCCAGGCGGAAGTCGTGGCCGGCCGGCTCATAGCCAGGATCCAGTTCGCCGCTGCTCCAGGCCACGCCAATGCTGGTGAAGGCGTGGCCGCGGTCGCGCAACGCCGCCAGGGTGCGGTCGTAGTAGCCACCGCCATAGCCGAGGCGGTCGGCGGATTCGGTGTAACCCAGGGTGGGCACCAGCAGCACATCGGGCATTACCTCGGCGCCCTGCGCCGGTTCCTGGATGCCGTAGGGGCCGGCGCGCAGCTCGGCGTCCGGCGTCCAAGGCAGGAACGCCAGCGGCGCGTTGCGTTCGCGCACCACCGGCAGCGCCACCGTGACACCATTTTCGACCCATTGCTGCAAGAGGGGCCGCAGGTCCGGCTCGTCCGCCATCGGCCAGAACGCGGCCACGACGGACGGGACTTGGCGGCCACCGCGAACGGCTTCGTCGCGGGCCACGTTGAGCCAGGTGAAAAGGCGCGCACGCATCAGCAGACCGCCGCGGCTGCGTTGGTCTTCAGGCAGTTCGGCTCGCAGTTTCCGCAATCGCGTGCGTAGCTGGCTTGCGGTATCCTCTGGAGTATTTTGCGTAGTCATGCGGTAGCTGTAACAGGGGTGGAAAATGAAGGCGACAATGCGGGTCAGCGAAAACACGTATCACGGCGCGAACCTGTGCGCCGGTCATCACGTCAGTGAGCAAACCCGTGCGCAAGCCCATGAGCAAACCCGCGCGGACCGCCGCGTGAATGCCCGCGCCTGTTGCCGCGCCCATCACTGCGCGGACCCGCAAGCCGTCGCCAGGGCGTGCGCATGAAGCCGGCGCGCTCGCACTCGGGAAGGGTCCGGCCCCCGCACTCCGGACGGTATCAGAAATCCAGCGGGAAATCCCTGCGCGGCGTCGAGGTCCGTGCGGGCGTGCGCCGCTGGCTGCCCCTGCTGGCGTTGTTCACGGCGGCTTGCGCGCCGGTCGATGCCCAGCAGCGCAGTGCGTCCGTGAGCGCCTCGCCGCAACCGGCTGCGCAGGCCGCGCAGCCGGCCATCGCCGTGCCGCCGGCCGTGCTCGCTGGCTTGCCGCCGACCGCCGAGACGCCGGCCCTGGCCGCCGTGGTGGCCGCGCGCGAGGCCATGAGCCGCAAGCAGTGGTCGATACTGGGGGCCCTGGTGCCCCAGGCCAAGTCAGACACCCTGGGCATGTATCCGCAATATTGGCTACTGCGCTACCAGTTGTGGAATCCGCCCGCCGGCGGCCGGCCCACCGCGGCCCTGCAGCAGTTCATCAACGGCAATGGCGATGCCTACCTGGCCGACCGGTTGCGCGCCGATTGGTTGCTGGCGGCCGCGCGCAGCGGCGATTTCGACACCGTGCGCAAGCTGGCGCCGGTCAAGAACAGCAACGCCCAGGTCGAGTGCGCCATTCTCGACGCCAAGCACATGACCGGCCAGCGCGCCACCGCGGCGCAGGCCATGGCCGTGTTCTCGCCGGGCGGGGCCTGCTGGGCCCTGTACGACCAGTTGGTCGCCGACAACGTCCTGGGGTGGGAGCAGCTCGAACCGCAACTGCGCGATGCGATCGAGGCCAACAAGACTTCCGACGCGCGCCGGTTCGTGCAGTACATGTTCGAGCCCCGCGACCAGAAGACGTACGATATTCTCATCAAGGACCCGATGCGCTGGCTCACGCGGCAGGATCGCCTGCCGGTGGGCCGCAACGAAAAAGAACTGGTCACCATCGCGCTGGCGCGTCTGGCGCGCTCCGACATCAACGTGGCCGATTCCTACCTGCGGCGCGAATGGGCCAAATCCATGGCCAGGTCGAACCTGGCCTGGATCCGCGGCCAGTACGCGCTGGTGGCCGCGCTCAACCTGGACAGCCGGGCCGACGACTGGTACCACGAGGCCGGCCACATCCGCATGACCGAGTACAACGCCGGCTGGAAGGTGCGCGCCGCGCTGCGCCAGCCCAAGATCGACTGGAAGTGGGTCATCGAATCCATCGACCAGATGCCGGCCTCGCAGCAGGCCGACCCGTCATGGGTCTACTGGAAGGCGCGTGGCCTGGCCGCCACCGGTCACCGCGACCAGGCCAACGCGGCCTACGCTTCCATCGCAGACCGTTTTGATTTCTACGGCCAGTTGTCCGCCGAGGAATTGGGCCGCCGTATTACCGTGCCGCCGCGCCCGGCGCCGGTCACCGACCAGGAGATCGCCGAGGCTCGCGCCAATCCGGGCCTGCGCCGCGCGGTGCAACTGTTCCGGCTCGGCTGGCGCCAGGAGGCGGTGCCGGAATGGAACTTCGCGTTGCGTGGCATGACGGATCGCCAACTGCTCGCGGCCGCCGAACTGGCCCGCGCCGAGAATATCTATGATCGCGTGGTCAATACGTCGGACCGCACCGAAAAGGAATTCGACTTCAGCCAGCGCTTCATCGCGCCTTTCGAAGGCCGCGTCACCGCCAAGGCCAATGCCATTGCGCTGGATCCCGCCTGGGTCTACGGCCTGATCCGCCAGGAATCGCGCTTCATCATGGACGCGCGCTCGCACGTCGGCGCCTCCGGCCTGATGCAACTGATGCCGGCCACCGCCAAGTGGGTCGCCGGCAAGATCGGCATGAGCGATTTCACGCCCGATAGCGTCAACGACTTCGACACCAACACCGAACTGGGCACCAATTACCTGAACATGGTGCTGCGTGACCTGGACGGTTCACAGATGCTCGCCAGCGCGGGCTACAACGCCGGCCCGCGCCGCCCGCAGAACTGGCGCTCGACCTTCTCGCACCCGGTCGAGGGCGCGATCTTCGCCGAGACCATCCCGTTCACCGAAACGCGTACCTATGTCAAGAACGTGATGTCGAACTCGGTTTACTACGCAGCCATGTTCAGCGGCCAGCCGCAGTCGCTGAAAGAACGGCTGGGCAACGTGGTGCCGCTGGGCGCGGAACGCACCGCCCTGCCATGACGCAAGACGCGGCAACGCAGGGCCTGCAGGCCTACATCGTGGGTGGAGCAGTGCGCGACGCGCTGCTCGGCCTGGCGCCCGGCGACCACGACTGGGTGGTGGTCGGCGCCACGCCCGAGGACATGGCGCGGCGCGGCTTCATCCCCGTGGGCGGCGATTTTCCGGTGTTCCTGCATCCGCGGACCAAAGAGGAATACGCGCTCGCGCGCACCGAGCGCAAGTCCGGCCGCGGGTACAAGGGGTTCACCTTCTATACCGGCGCCGACGTCACGCTGGAAGAAGACCTGCGCCGCCGCGACCTGACCGTCAATGCCATCGCGCAGACGCGCGACGGCACGTTGGTCGATCCGCTCGGCGGCGCCGCCGACGTGCGGGCGCGGGTTTTCCGCCACGTGGGCGAGGCCTTCGAGGAAGACCCCGTTCGCATCCTGCGCCTGGCCCGCTTTGCCGCGCGCTTTGCCGATTTCAGCGTCGCGCCCGAAACGCTGGCGCTTTGCCGCCGCATGGTCGAGGCCGGCGAGGCCGACGCCCTGGTGGCCGAGCGAGTCTGGAAAGAGGTCTCGCGCGGCCTGATGGCCGCCGCGCCGTCGCGCATGCTGGACGTGCTGCGGCAGTCCCGCGCGCTGGAACGTGTCATGCCCGAGTTGCAGGGGTCCGAGGAGACCGCCGGTGACGTCGATCGCGCGGCCGCCCGCAACCTGGCCTTGCCGGAGCGCTATGCGCTGCTGTGCCGCCTGTCGCCCGAGCGCGAAGCACTGGGCCGGCGTTTGCGCGTGCCCACCGAATGCAACGACTACGCGCGTCTCCTGCCCGAGGTGTTGACGGGACTGGACGCAACGCAGGCTACCGGCGCCGACAAGGCCGACGCGCAGCTCGCGCTGATGGAGCGTGTCGATGCCTTGCGCAAGCCCGGGCGTTTTATTGATCTGCTGGAGACCGCGGCGGTATTGCGGCCAGTGGCTATCGACGCCTGGCGCGCATGCGTCGATGCGGTGCGTGGCGTCGATGCCGGCGCCATCGCCCGGGCCTGCGCGGGCGATCCGGCGCGTATCAAGCAAAGCGTGCGCGAGGCGCGTCTGCAGCGGCTGCGAGCCGCCTAACGCATCCTACAGCTTGCCGAGGCGGTCGCCGCGGGCAAAGCCGATCAGCGGCTGTGTGATGCCCCGGCCCAGCGCCAGCACCTTGAACAGCTCGCCCATTTCGGCTTCCGACAGCAGCTTCTGCACCGGCGCCACCGCTTGCGCATAGGCCCGCGCATTGCTGGGATCGAGTTGGGCCAGCAATTCCATCAGCCCGGCATTCATCAGGAAACGCGCCTGCGACGTATATCCCAGCACTTGCAGGCCGGCCGCTTGCGCCGCATCGGCCATGGCGGTGAAATCGACGTGCGCGGTGATGTCCTGCAGGCCGGGGGCGGTGAACGGATCGCCATGCGCATGATGGCGCAGGTGGCACATCAGCGTGCCGCCGGCGCGTTGCGGGTGGTAGTACTCGCCCTGCGGAAAGCCGTAGTCGATCAGCAGCGCCGCGCCCTGTTCCAGCCAGCGGCCCATGGCGTCGATCCATGCTTCGGCCTGCGGGTTGATCTCGGACACGTAGCCCGGCAGCGCCGGCATGCGCGCCGCGACCGCCTCGGCCAGGCGCGGCGGGGCTGGCCGGTCTTCCCAGACGAAACCTTGCGTGGCGTCCCACGTCACGCCGCGTTCCATCACCGTGCCGTCGTCGCCCCAGCGGAACAGCGACACTGGCATGGCGTCCAGCACCTCGTTGGCCAGCACGCAGCCACGGAAACGGTCGGGCAGGGCATCCAGCCAGCGCACCCGCTCGCCGAACGGCGCCAGCCGCTCGGCCTGGCGCGCGCGCAGGTCGGCCGATACTTCGAGGATCAGGTACTGCGTGTCCTGCAGCCCCAACGCATCCAGTTCGCGCAGCACGCCTTCGGCCAGCGCGCCGGTGCCAGCGCCGAACTCCAGCACCGCCTGCGTATCGGTCTGCCGCAGCACCTGGGCCACCTGGCGTGCCAGGGTACGCGCGAACAGCGGAGTCAGTTGCGGCGCGGTGACGAAATCGCCCGCGGGCGCGCTCGCATCGGCTTCGGCCAGCTTGACGTTGCCGGCCGCGTAATAACCCAGCCCCGGCGCATACAGCGCCTCGGCCATCCAATGATCGAACGGCAGCCAGCCGGAAGCGGCGCCGATCGCGGCGCGCAGGTGCGCGGCGGCGGCTTCGCTATGGGCCTGGGCGGCGGGGGATAGTGGGGGCAGGTTGGCGGGGGCGGGGCGTTGCATGGCGGAAAAAGAAGCGTCGTGAAGAAGGCATTTTCCCAAAAAACAAACCCCGCGACAGGCGCGGGGTTTGCTGGGTGCCGATCAGGGCTTAGCCGCGGCGGGCGCCGGCCGGCTTGTTGAAGCGCTTGGCGGGGCCGCCGGGGCGCTTGTCGAAGCTGGGACGGTCACGGAAACCGCCTTCCGAGCGGTCGCCGCCGCGGAAGCCGCCTTCGCGCTGCGGACGGTCGCCGAAGCTGGGGCGATCGCTGAAGCTCGGGCGCGAATCGCGGTCGCCGCCACGGAAGCCGCCTTCACGCGGGCCGCGCTCGTTGAACGGACGCGGATCGCGCTGCGGGCGATCGCCGAAGCTGGGACGGTCGCTGAAGCTCGGGCGCGAATCACGGTCGCCGCCGCGGAAACCACCTTCACGCTGCGGACGGTCGCCGAAGGGGCGATTGCCCTGGTAGCCACCTTCGCGTTGGGGACGATCACTGAAGCTGGGACGATCGCCGAACGAACGGGCCGGGCGGTCGCCGAACGGGCGGTTGCCTTGGTAGCCGCCGCCTTCGCGGGCGCCCTGGTAGCCGCCTTCGCGCGGCTTGAATTCGCCACGCGGGCCGCCGAACGAACGGCCTTCGCGCGAACCGCCTTCACGGTGACCCTGGTAGCCGCCGCCGAAGCCGCCCGGACGCTTGCCAAACGGCTTGCCGCCGCGCGGCGCGCCGCCGGTCGAGGGGCGCGGGGTGCGCTTGGGTTCCAGGCCGGCGATCACTTCCGGCGTGATGGACTGGCCGATGTAGTGCTCGATGCGGCGCACCTTGTGGCGCTCGGAGTGCGTGGCCAGCGTGAACGCCAGGCCGTTGCGGCCGGCGCGGCCGGTACGGCCGATGCGGTGCACGTAGTCTTCGGCCTGCATCGGCAGGTCGAAGTTGACGGCGTGGCTGATGCCTTGCACGTCGATGCCGCGCGCGGCCACGTCGGTGGCAACCAGGATGCGCAGCTGGCCGCGTTGCAGTTGCGACAGCGTACGGGTGCGTTGGCGCTGGTTCATGTCGCCGTGCAGGGCGGCGGCGGCAAAGCCCTGGTCGGCCAGGTGGTCGGCCAGATCGTCGGCGCCGCGCTTGGTCGACGTGAAGACGATGGCCTGGTCCAGCGAGGCGTCGCGCAGGACGTGGTCCAGCAACTGCATCTTGTGGCTGGCGTCGTCCGCGTACAGCAGGCTTTGCGTGATGTTGGTGTGCTTTTCCTTGGCGCCGGCGACTTCGATGCGCTGCGGATCGCGCATCATGCGGGCGGCCAGCTTGGCCACGGTGCCGTCCAGCGTGGCCGAGAACAACAGCGTCTGGCGCTCGGCCGGCAGGCGGCTGATGATGGTCTCGATATCCTCGATGAAGCCCATGTCCAGCATGCGGTCGGCTTCGTCCAGCACCAGCGTGTGCACGGTATTGAGTTTGACGCGGCCCGAATTCAGATGGTCGATCAGGCGGCCGGGCGTGGCCACCAGCACGTCGACGCGGCGCGACAGGGCCTTCAGTTGGGCGCCGTAGGGCATGCCGCCGACGACGGTGGCGGTGCGCAGGTCGGCCAGCTTGCGGCCGTAGGTGGCGGTGGCGTCGGTGACCTGCAGCGCCAGTTCGCGCGTCGGGGCCAGCACCAGCACTTGCACGCCGACGCCCTTGTTGGCGGGCATCTGGGCGATGCGGTGCAGCGCCGGCAGCATGAAGGCGGCGGTCTTGCCGCTACCAGTCTGCGACGACACCATCAGGTCGTGGCCGGCCAGCGCCTGCGGAATGGCCGAGGCTTGCACGGTGGTGGGGGTGGTGAAGCCGGCGTCTTGCAGGGCCGACAGCAGGGCGGGCGCCAGGCCCAGGTTTTCGAAAGACATAACTTTCCCTTGCCGCGATCAAATGCGGCGCAGTGCTTGGTCGGGCCAGGGGATTAGGCGGCCGGATCCAGGCGACGGTTGATGGAGCATCGTGCCGACCGAATCAACCGTGCGCGTGGCGCGTTCCCGTAATGCTGCTTGGAACGCAGGGCGAAAGGAAAGGAGGTCAGGAATCGATGATGTTCGGCATGGGCCTGGGCTTGGTTGCCCGGCAGACTGCTGAAATTCCCGCTAAATCAAGGCGGTAAATGCCGAACTCGTTTGGTGCAGTGCGGCGATCATAACCCGAATTCGCCCTGCGCGGGAATTATTTTTTTGTCCAGGTTCCAATCAATAGGGTTTTTCCCTTGGTCGGCCAACCAGCGGTTGGTCGCCAGGAAATGGCCGCAGCCCAGGAACGGCACGGGCGGGCGCCGGGCCGACAGCGGCGAGGGATGGTTCGCCATCAGCACCAGGTGGCCACTGTCGTGCGGCAGCAACGCCTGCTTGGCCTGGGCATGGGCGCCCCACAGCATGAACACCTTGGGCGACGGGTCTTGGGCCACCAATGCGATCAACGCGTCCGTCACCGTTTCCCAGCCGCGCTTGGCGTGGGAGGCGGGTTGCCCGTCCTCGACCGTCAGCGCCGTGTTCAGCAGCAGCACGCCCTGGTCGGCCCAGGGGCTCAGGTCGTTGCCGGCCGGCAGCGGCGTGCCCGGGTATTCCTGGGCAATCTCATTGAAGATGTTGCGCAGGCTGGGCGGACGCTTGCAGTCGTCCGGCACGGAAAACGCCAGGCCCTGCGCCTGGCCGGGGCCGTGATAGGGGTCTTGGCCCAGGATCACCACCCGCACATCCGACGGCGCCAGCCCGTGCAGGGCGCGAAACGGCTCGGCCGGATACACCACTGCGCCTTCGGCCAGACGCCTTTCCACGTGGGCGGTCACGGCCTGCAGCGCCGCGGTGACACGCGGGGCGCGCAGGGCGGCCTGCCAGGCGGCTGGCAATTGCGCCGTCTGGGCGGCGAGAGCGGAGGGAATCAGGCGGTTGTCGATCGGCATGGGCGCGATTTTGGCACAGCGCGCACTGCGTCAGCGTGGCCGGCGATGCGTGATTCCCAGGTGATTTCAGACTGTTCCCATAGCCAGCCGCCGCCTGGACCGCTAATTTTTCGACGTAATGATATGTAACTGTATGGTCATTGTTCCGTCGCTGCATATTCTCGATTGTCGTCAGAAAATTCCTCGAAAATCTGGCATAAATTGAAATACGCGCTTAATTAATCTGATTTCTCTCCGTTATTGAAAGAAACCGGCAATTTCAATAAGAAACAAGTGCATACCATCGTATCGCGAAGCCGCCTCCGGCAGAGGCGGCTTCCCTGCCTGGCGCTGTGCGTTTCGTTCGTCGCCTTGCTGATCCCTGCGCCACCCCTGGCCGCGCAACCCCTGCCCGCGGACGCCGCCGCGCGCGCCAGCGACATCCAGCGCCGCCAGGAACAGGAAATCGA